>DATKKD010000197.1:0-31098 GCA_035543435.1 Thermoplasmatota archaeon | reverse complement strand
TTCGTTGTCCTTAATGGATTGCAGAACCACGGTCTCAGGGTCCTCGGGCTCTTTTTCAGCAGGCAGCTCTTCCTTCTGCTTCCTTGATTTGTTGCCCTCTTTCTTCGTCTCCTTCTTTCGCTCTTTTATCTCGAGCGTCTCCTCCTTCTGGACCTGCTCGAAGGTTGGTTCACCTGCAGGCACGATATATTGCAGCGACTCACGGATCAACGTCGCGTACTTCCCGGCATCCAGGGAGCCATATCGTTTCACGGCAGCGACCACGCCCTCGGATAGCGCCTTACTGTAGCCAAGTTTACGCAGGTCGTACACGTTCGGCTGTGTCATTCGCATCGCCTCGGTCATCGCCTGGATGCGCTGCTTCGTCTGCTGACAGGTCTCAATAATCCAGCGATCGCGCGCCTCTGCGTTGACCTCGCGCACGAACTCCGGACGCACGGAGACGTACAAAGTCCCTTCCTCCGGGGTGAACGTCCTGACTTTCCCGATGACCGCGACGAACGCGGGTACTTCGATTGCTTGCAGTTTCGTGGTCGCTTCCTGCTGGTACTGACCCGAGTACACGGTGAACACGCCGGTGGGGTCGGACACATGCGCCCGTAGGTACTCCCCGCCCTCCGAGACGTTCTCGACATCGGTGAGCACCCCTGTGATGAACACTCGATTTACTTTGCCGCCCAGGGGTGTGACCACATAGGACGGTGCTTTCTCGCCACTACCTTTGATCTCTAATGTTGCGTCGTTGTACTCCGCGGCAAAGACTCGCCATGCTGGCTCCCGCTTCATGTGAGTTCCTCCAGCTCCTGTGAGAGCTTTTCCGCTTCCTCAGGGATGTTGAAATCTGCGCGGGTCGCGTCCCGCGCGATAATCGTGACACCAAACTGGTCACCGAGGGCGTTGCCTCGCAGGCTCACCCGATGGCCGAACAGCCGGGTGTTCATCTCCTCCATCTGGCGTTCCTCAACGAGGGACTCGTCAAGGGATGTACCCAGGATTCTCTCGGTGAGCTCCCGCCCGAGGATTGCGCTCACCGACCCGGTCCCGTCGTCCAGCACAAGCTTCATGCGCACGTCGGCCTTGCCTTGCACCGTCCCGTGCACCGCGCAGGAGCCTGCCTGCAGTACGCGGTTGCACTGCGGGCAACGCTGTACGAGCCCAGATCCTTTCCGGATCTCGATCACGGTGCCTTCCACCTCGACATCAAGGGCGCCGTTGCGCTCCACAAGCTCCGCGATCGGGAGTCTCTGGGTTTTGACATCGTTCTTTGGTATGGCGCTCGCGTCAAGCTTCTCCACGGTCGCTTTCTGGTCGAACGTGAACTGTGGGATTCCTTTCCAGGCTTTGACATACCCGCCAGTGATTTTCAGGACAGCGCCTTCCTTGAGATTGAAATCGTGCCATGCGGTGAACTGGGCCTTGCCGGTCTCATCGCCAAGGATGCCGGAGAAGACCTTTTTCTTCTGACCGCTGGCCTCGACCTCGCGGGCTTTGATCTCGATGATGCGTGCGTTCACCTCCACGTTGCTGAGTCCACCGCGAAGGTCCCGTACTTTGTAGGTCCGTGGCTCCACGTTCATTTCAGGGACTTGGGACTCATCGGTTTTTTTGATCTTGGTTCGATCGCCGAAGTTCACCTTTATGCTTCCCTGCCATTCCTTGGTGTACGCGTTGATGATCTCGACCACGGTGCCTTTCTCGAGTTCGAAGTCTTTCCATGCGGTGAACTGTACGGTCCCGCTCTCGTCCCCGAGGATTCCATAGAAAATCTTGCGTTCCTCTCCTTTCACCTGGATGGTCCTAGGGTTGACTGAGATGATACGGCAGAGGACATGCACACTTAGCTGGTTGGGTTTCAGGTCGACCACGAGGGTGCGTTCCGAGGAGGCCTGCTGGGTGGTGCCGCCTCCGAACTTTTTCATGAGTGTCTGCTTTGCATGCTCCGCTGGCACCCCGTACTCCATGAATTTCTTTAGCTCTCTTTCAAGCGTCTCGCGACTGACGTCCTTCCCTGAGGTTTCTCGGAGGGCCTCAAGGATGTCGTCAATCTGTTGGTCCAAAGAATCGTTGGTCATACTCGTTATCCTCGCCCACACACGATATTTAGAATTGATTATATAAAGAGTACTGTAGTACTATAGTAAACGTGAATGATGGGGGATTATATACCGATGATTCTGCCGTTCTTGTCGACGTCCATGAACTCTGATTGCGGTTTTGCAGGCAAGCCCGGCATGGTTGTGATTTTCCCGGTCATGGGCACGAGGAACCCGGCACCTGCAGAGAATCTGATGTCGCGGACTGTGATCTTGAACCCCGTCGGTCGTCCAAGGAGTGAGGGATCATCGGAGAGCGAGTACGGTGTCTTCGCGAGACAGATAGGAAGATCTGCTAGTCCGATCTCCTCGCACAGAGTGATGTCGCTTTCCGCATTAACGGTGTACACGACGCGGTCGGCGCCGTACATCTTTTTTGCGATGATGTCGATCTTGTCCTTGACAGGGAGGCCGAGGTCATAAAGATAGGTGAAGCGGGTCGGGGTGTTATGGATGAGGTTAACAAGTTTACCGGCAAGTTCGATGCCACCCTCGCCACCATGTTGGTACACCTCGACAAGCGCGCAGGGAACATTCTTAGTCGAGCAAAAGGACTCGACCACGTCATTTTCCTCATCGGTGTCGCCTGCGAAATGGTTGATTCCGACAATCACAGGCACCTGGAACCAGGAGAGGTTCTCAAGGTGCTTCTCAAGATTGACCAATCCTTTTTTCAATGCTGTGAGAGTGGATCCGCCCCCATGCCGTTTCAATGCCTTAATGCTTACTACGAGCACGACGGCATCAGGGATGAGTCCGCCGATCCGACAAACGATGTCGAAGAATTTCTCTGCTCCGAGTTCCGAGCCGAATCCTGCTTCTGTAACGAAGTAGTCGACAAGCTTCAGCCCGATTTGATCCGCGATCAGACTGTTGGTTCCGTGGGCGATGTTCGCGAACGGCCCCCCATGGACGAACGCTGGTACCCCTTCGACAGTCTGTACGAGGTTTGGCATGACTGCGTCTTTTAGAAGTATCGTCATAGCCCCTACTGCCTTCATGTCCGCAGCAGTGACAGGTTTGTTTGTGTAGGTGTATGCGACGATGATGCGTTCGAGTCGCTGTTTGAGGTCCTGCAGGTCTCTGGCGAGGCACAGGATCGCCATAACCTCGCTTGCTGGGGTGATTGCGAACTCGTTCTCATGAGGGACGCCGTCGGATGGGCCGCCGAGCCCGACGACCACATGGCGTAACGCCCGGTCACTGATGTCCAGGACCCGCGGCCAGACGATGTAACGTGGGTCGATATGGAACAGGTCTCCGTGATGAATCTGGTTATCCAAGAGACTAGCGAGGAGGTTATGGGCGCTGGTGATCGCGTGCATGTCACCGGTGAAATGAAGGTTGATGTCTTCCCGCGGGAGCACCTGGGAGTACCCACCGCCGGTCGCACCTCCTTTCTTTCCCATAATCGGTCCTAGCGACGGCTCTCGGATCGCTAGCATGGTTTTTTTACCGAGTTTCGCGAGTGCCTGGGCAAGGCCGATGGTGACCGTTGTTTTTCCTTCTCCTGTGTCGGTGGGGTTGATGGTGGTGACCAGAATGAGTTTCCCGTTTTTTCGTAATTTCAGGCGTTGGAGAATGTCGAGTGAGATCTTTGCTTTTGAGTTTCCCCAGAGGGTGTATTCGTTTTCCTGGATGCTGAGTTTTGCCGCGATGTCCTCGATAGGTTGCATTCGCGTTGCTTTAGCGATGTCGCTGTCTGATTTCATAACAGGTCAGACAGATATCATGATTCTCCTTTAAAAACGTGCATGATGAATGATGCTTGATGGAGAGAGGAGGTCCCGTCAGGGTAGGGGATATTTAGACGGAATAGGTCTTCCGAGCCGTCCATACTTCGTCTGGGAGGGAAGAATAGATCGAGCTGTGAGGGCTTTGTGGGTGCAGGTCGCTATTCTTCTTTCTGACGGGTTTGCTGCTCTTCTCCATCTCAGGGTGAAAGATGACAATCTTTTGTAAAATCCAGTAATGGATCCGCCAGTTTCTGCCGTCGTCGAGGATGATTTCCTCGCGCCTGGTAAGTAAGATTCCTTCTGATTCGAGGCGGTAGAACAAGCACCGTTCCTTGTGTTCGAGGACGTTGTCGATGATGCAATCGTCGTAGCCGAAGAGGTCTAGCACGATTTCTGCGTACCGTCGTGCTTCCGTTTCCTCAATGTCGAGCCTTATCCTGATGGCTTTGGTAAGAACAGCTAAGGTAACAATGTGCATGACAGGCATCCTAGCATCTCTTTTAATAATATTAATTTTATATTTTAAAGTATATATATTTTTCCCTTTTTCTGTTCTCTCCTTATCACGCGACCTCCCTTCTTCGAGGAGAAGAGAGCAATAACTCTTATATCACAAAAACACCATACAGCGGCGGGGCATACGATGAAACTCGCACTCGTCTCCGCACGACCACATCTCGCAGACAAAATGAAAAATCTCTCCATCATGGATAATGCGATCAACAAAACAGAGGCGGACCTCTACATTTTTGGGGAATTCTTCCTCCAAGGCGACCGCTGCAGGGACGAGATACGCGACCTTGCAGAACCTGCGGACGGACCTTCCATCTCCCACCTGAAAAAAATCGCGAAACAGAAGCATTGCTACATCGTCTTTGGCATGCCGCTCAAGGACGGAACTGTCGACGGCCTCATCTACAACACTGCGGTGCTCATCCATCCCAATGGTACAGTCGATTTGTACAAGAAATGGTTCCTGCCAAACTCAGGGCCTTTTGAAGAAAAAATCTTCTTTGATCAGGGCGAGCTTCTGCCTGTCTTTCAGACGGAACTATGCAAAATAGGACTCCTCATCTGCTACGACCTCAATTTCCCGGAGCTCGCCAAAGCACTCGCGCTACAGGGTGCAGACCTGCTTGTTTGCATCTCGGCCTCACCGTCCACGACTCGGAAATATTTCGAGACGCTCCTCCCCGCACGCGCCTTAGAAAACACGGTTTTCCTCGCGTTCGTGAACCTCGTGGGGAACCAAGACGACCTCATCTTCTGGGGCGGCTCCCAGGCCTACGACCCACTCGGCAACCTACTCGTCAGAGCACCCTATTTCAAAGAAAGCATCGTCACCTGTGACATCAATCTTGACGATCTTGAGCCTGCGCGCGCACGCCGGACCGTACTGCGGGACATCAGACCAGAGATCTACCTGGACCTCTACGAATTCTCTCGCTTCCATGCAAAAAGAAAGCAAGAGAAATGATACGGAAGACCGTTGTTTTTTTACACAAAGTATATACATGAAAAAACTATTTAGGGACCCTGTTTCCATACTGAAGAAAGGGGCGGGGCGAAATACCGTTGAAGCAATACGATGAAGCATACATCAGGAACTTGGACCTGATGGCCGTAAAGATTCGCAAGCACATCATCGAGATGCTGTACCGGGCGAAATCAGGGCACCCCGGTGGGTCGCTTTCCGCAGTCGAGGCTATCGTCGCGCTCTATTTCCATCACATGAGGCACAACCCAAAAGACCCTAAAGACCCGAACAGGGACCGGTTCGTGCTCAGCAAAGGCCACGCCGCACCGACGCTCTACGCGGCGCTTGCAGAATGCGGGTACTTTGACATGAGCGAACTGCTCCATCTCAGGGAGATCAACCAGATGCTCCAGGGGCATCCTGTCTGCACCCACATCCCGGGAGTCGAGGCGTCCACCGGGTCGCTCGGCCATGGGCTGTCGTTCGCCAATGGCATCGCGCTTGCCGGGAAACTTGATAAGAAAGACTACCGAGTGTACGTGATGGTCGGCGACGGGGAGACCGACGAGGGTCAGATCTGGGAGGCTGCCTCAGCTGCGGCGCATTACAAGCTTGATAATCTCACTGCTCTTCTAGACCGGAACTTCCTGCAGATCGACGGCAAGACCGAGGACGTGCTTCGATTGGAGTCGGTGCGGGAGCGATGGAGTTCGTTCGGCTGGCATGTCATCGAAGTGGACGGCCACGACATCGAGGAGATCATCAACGCACTCCTCGCCGCGGGAGACCAAAAGAACCACCCGACCATGATCATCCTCAGCACCGTCAAAGGCAAAGGCGTCTCCTTCATGGAGAACAACATCGACTTCCATGGAGTGCCACCAAACGAGATGGAGTACAAGCTCGCAATGAAGGAGTTGGACCTCGCGCAGCAGGCCCTGGAGGCAGCCCGATGAACAAAAAGGAAATGGCGAACCCCAGGGACGCGTACGGGGAGACGCTCCTAGATCTTGGCGGGAAGCATCCAGAGATCGTCGTCCTGGACGCAGACCTTTCGAAGTCAACCAAAACGATCCTGTTCGCGAAGAAATACCCGGAGAGATTCTTTGAGATGGGGATCGCGGAGGCGAACATGATCTCCACCGCAGCAGGGCTTGCCTCCTGCGGCAAAACCCCTTTTGCGAGCAGCTTCGCGGTGTTTGCGACCGGTCGGGTGTACGACCAGATCCGCATCGACGTCGCATACTCCGAGGCGAACGTTAAGATCTTCGCGACTCACGGCGGCATCAGCGTCGGCAAGGACGGAGCAAGCCACCAGATGATCGAGGATCTCGCGCTCATGCGGGTGCTGCCGAACATGACCGTGCTTGCACCAAGTGATGCCACGCAGACACGCAAGATTGTCGAGCTCATGGCAACCACCAAAGGGCCGATGTACGCACGGGTCGGGCGCGCGAACGCACCCGTGCTCTATACGAAAGACGAGATCCGAGGCCTTGAGATTGGGAAAGGGATGGTGCTTCGGGACGGCTCTGACCTCACCATCATCGCTTGCGGTACCATGGTGGATCAGGCAGTCGACGCCCATGAGAAGCTCGCAGTGGCAGGGTTCTCCGCGAAGATCGTAGACATGCATACCATCAAACCGCTAGACGAGAAGATCGTGCTAAAGTGCGCGAAGGAGACCAACGCCATCATCACCGCGGAGGAGCACTCCATTATTGGTGGGTTGGGCAGCGCGGTCGGTGAGGTGCTCGCAGAGCACCACGCAGGGGTTCCTTTCGCACGCATCGGCGTTCAGGACATGTTCTGTGAGTCTGGCGAGCCTGACGAGCTTTTTGAAAAATATGGGCTGAGCTCGTCACATATCGTCCGAAAGGCGAAAGCCTTGTTGAAAAAGAAAAAATGAACCTTCGGCCTGGTCTTTCGGTCCGTTTGTCGTGTATCTTGACCGTTATTTTGCTGTTTTGCTACTTTTATTTCTCGGGAGAATGCTACAATATATTTATATATTAAAAATTGTAGAGTATAACATATGAGTGGAAGGGCAAGACACCTCTTATATCGACCTCTTTTCTTCTGCATGGCGTGCCTCCTTCTGTCTCAACTTCCGCTCTCCTCGGCACCAGCGAAAAAAATGATGCCGGAATCACTCTTTGAGCAAGAGATAACCGCAGCAGCACCACGACTGTTCATCATCCTCTCTCCCCAATACGCCCATGACCCAGATATCGCAGTAGCACTCTATCGATACACGACCGCGGTCTATCACGACCTCCAATGGACCAGTATGGTTCGCACCTTAGCACCAGAGGAAAACAAGTACCGTATCATCGACGCCATCATCGAACAACAAAATAACATCTCGAAACTAAAAGCCTGCCTCATGGTCGGGGAGGACCTCGACACGGCCCTTGCGTGCGACAGTGGTTACATGGAACAGCCGAGCATCACCCCCTGGGCTACAACAGGAGGACCTTCAGTCTATGAGACGACCGATGACGGCATTATGTGCCAATCGTACACCATCAATATCTGCATCTCCTTACTCTACCCCACCCATGCGCTCCCCTATGAGACCAAAAAAATTGAGATTATCTCAGCGCTCACAAAATTTACAGTGCAACGCGAGGTCCCTATAACCAACGGCATACGTATTTTCGAAAACGCAAATCTCAGTGCCTCTTCTCACACCATGTACCAACACCTCTCCTGCCTCGCCCCCTGCTCATACCAAGCGGATCCGACGGCAGCAGACGTGCAGCAATCACTGACCGAACCCTGCTGCGCACTCTACATGGTCCATGGACACTCCACACCCTCCGGCACAGACCTCAATACACAACCACACACGGTCTGGTTCTCCGCTGATAACCTTGACCGTCTACGGACGACGATGTTCTGCGCAGACGGTTGCTATACCGGTGGATGGTGGTCAGACGCATACGACAACAACCGCCTTGACCCAAGCATCGATTCGTCTTGGTACGGCGGAAAAATCTTCACCAGCACCACCCTTCATGTGATGGCGCTCGGATTACTCTCCCAAAACGGGTTGTCCATGCCGGTGAGTTTTCTCGAAAACGTCCTCCCGCAGCTGCTCAGCGGTAAGACCCTCGCGGAATCCATGGTCGGCAGCTGCACTATCGGTGACACAATCATCGTGGGAGACCCGACCTTCCACTTCATTGTGTGAAGAACGGGCGCGAAATCAATTACTTTTTATACCATGAAATCAATAATTATAGAGACGTTGGCCATAGAATGGACCGAGAAAACTTCCCTTCCTTCATCCCGGCAAAAAAGACACTCCCTGAACTAACCCTTAAAGCGATTCTGGTCGGAATTTTCCTTGCGATCGTCCTTGGAGCCGCGAATGCGTACCTCGGACTGTACGCCGGGATGACGGTCTCCGCAATCATCCCAGGGGCGGTCGTCGCGCTCGCGATGATGAAACCGTTCAAACCGACCATCCTGGAGGTCAACATCGCGACCATGGGCGCTTCCGCGGGCGAATGCATCGCAGCAGGCGTCATCTTCACGATCCCTGCTCTCATCCTCCTCAATGTCTGGTCAGAAATCAATTACCTGGAAACAACACTGATCTCGCTCATCGGTGGCATCCTTGGCGTGCTGTGGATGGTGCCTCTCCGTAGGGCGCTCGTCGTAAAAACAGATCTCCCCTTCCCAGAGGGCATCGCGGTCGCAGCGGTACTGACCACAACGGTCGGGGGACAGAAAAAAACCAAAAGCACGCAAACCCTGAGCGGAATCTGGCTGGTCGTCGGGGCTGTCACGGCAGCGCTTTTTAAGTTCGCACAACTCTCTCTCAACCTCTTCCGTGAGACCATAGACGGCATGGTCAGCATCGGGAAATACGCGCTCTTCGGTTCCGAACACGAGGGGTATTTCTACGCTGGGACGACCACCTCACCAGCGCTCCTAGCGGTCGGTTGGATCATCGGGCCGCAGATCTCCTCGTACGTTCTCGTCGGCGGCCTCATCGGCTGGGTCATCATCGCACCCCTCCTGGTGCTCGTCAACGGCCTACCAGCGGCGCTTCCTGAGTACGCGGGTCTCGGGCCGCTCATCGGCGGGTTCTACACCCTCTGGGGCGAGCAGGTGCGGTACATCGGCGTAGGCGCGATGCTCATCGGCGGCCTCTGGGCGGTGTACTCCATCCGAAAGAACCTAGTGGATAGCGTTCGGGAGGCTGTCATCGGCATCCGGGGGAAAGGTCCGATAACCAAGAAACGCACCGAACAGGATCTGAACTACAAGCTCGTGTTCATCGCGATTCTTCTCATGACCGTCCCTGTGTTCTTTTTATACCAATGGCTCTCAGGTCTCACCGGGATTTCCCTTATCATGGCGGTTATCACGATTTTTCTTGCGTTCATCGCAAGCGCGCTTGCCGGATATCTGACTGGTCTTGTCGGGTCCTCCAACTGCCCGATCTCCGGAGTCACGGTCACGGTGCTGCTTATAGTGAGCCTCATGATGCTCGGGTTCGGGGCGACTGGGCTGAATGGCATGGCGATCGTGATCTTCATCTCCGCGGTCGTCTGTATCGGGGGATCGATTTCTGGGGACCTGCTACAGACCATGGCGTCAGGGCAGATGATTGGGGCAACACCCAAGAAACTCCAGATAGCCATGATATTCGGTGTTGTCGCTATCTCCGCAGTCATCGGTATCATCATCGGCGTCCTCAATCAGGCGTTTCAGATCGGCAGCCAGAACCTCCCCGCGCCGCAGGCGTTCCTCATGAAAGGTATCGTCCAGGGGATCCTCGGAGGTCATATGCTCTGGCCGTACGTCATCGTCGGTGCGGTGCTTGCGATTGTCCTTATCTTGATTAACCTTCCAGTGCTGCCGGTCGCGATCGGCATCTACCTGCCGTTCACGCTCTCCGTGCCGATCTTCATCGGTGGCGGAATTCGACAGCTCACCGATTCAGTGCTCAAGAAAAAGTACGGGAGTGCAACCGAGGAGGAGCTTTCGGACTGGGAGCTTGCCATCAAACAGACCGGGGTAAACCCGAAAGAAAAGGCGATACGTACAGGGCTTCTGTTCACCGCAGGTCTCGTTGCAGGAGAAGCGCTCATGGGCGTGGTCGTCGCGGTCCTCATCGTGCTTGGCATCAATCTTACGATCTTCAAAGACCCACCGCTATGGCCAGGACTTGTTCTGTTTGTCTACATCGCAGTGCTGCTTGCGTACATCCCCATAAGGGAAGTCATCAGCAAAAAAACAAGGAAAACAAGGTAACCTTCTGTTATTGTATCTCAAAGAGGTTTCCAGAGAAATCCCTGACAAACAGCAGCTGCTTGTCGTCCTTCTTTACAAAAAACGGTTTCAGCCCATGCTTCTTGCATCGAGCAACAAAGTCGTCCTTACCAGAAACTCTGAGGCCCACGTGGCCAAAGCCGTGCTCCTTTTGTTTCGCATGGATGAACACCTCGAAGCGTGCCGTATCGTTCGCGTACACGATCATCTCAACATCGGTGTCAATCCCAAAAATAGAGAAAGAGAGCACGCGGGGGAGCAGCGTGGTTTTCATCGTTTCAAGCCCGAGAATCTCCTGAAAAAAAAGATCCGCGGTTTCCCTACGTGAATATTCCAAGGCAACATGCTGGACAATAGTATCCTCAGGCATAGATCTCCCAGGGGCGCAATCACCTCAAGGGATTTAAACCAAGCGGAGCCCCCTGTGGCCGCACCACTGAGTGTGTTGCCAAAATGCTATAAAACAAAAAATCATTTGCGCCTTGCATGGACAACACGACATGGTTCCGCAATGCAATCATCTACCAGATCTTCATCGACCGGTTCGCAGGGTTCAAATCGACCGAGCGTTCCAACCAACCAGTGTTCATCGGTGGGAACATCCAAGGCATCATGGACAAGCTACCATACCTCAGGGACCTCGGGGTCAACACCCTGTGGATTTCCCCGTTCTACCAAACCTCCGCGTACCACGGGTATCACGTCACCGATTTCTACCAGGTAGACCCGCATTTTGGCACCATAGAAGACGTGAAGGCGCTGATCCACTCGGTGCATCAGAACCAGATGCACCTGCTTGCGGATTTCGTCCCGAACCACTGCTCCAACCAACACCCATTTTTTCAGGATGCACAACGCAACCAGAACAGCGAGTACAAGGACTGGTTCTCTTTCATCAACTGGCCTGATGAGTACCTCTGCTTCCTCAGTGTCAAGGAGCTCCCGAAGCTGAACCTCGAAAACCCGGCGACGCGAGACTATATCGTGAACGCAGCGAAATACTGGTTGAGTCTCGGGTTTGACGGGTTTCGGCTCGACCACGTGATCGGACCGTCAGGCAGGTTCTGGAAACAGTTCGTCGCAGAGCTAAAGAAGGAGTATCCGTCTGTGATCCTCATCGGCGAAGCATGGATGAAGGGCATCAAGTACCAGGAGCTTCGTACGATTAACGTGAAAAATAAATTGTGCAAATGGCTCGCTGGCGCGGCACCGGAGAGCCTGTTTCTGGAATACGTCGGGGTACTGGATGGCGTGCTCGACTTCAAAGTCCAGGAGTTCATCCTGCGTTACATCATTAGCCCATCAGCTGCTGAAGAACGACTCGTCCTTGATCTTAACCATCATTATTCACACTATCCAGCGTCGTACTTTCTCCCAACGTTTCTAGATAACCACGACTTGGACCGTTTCCTCTTCAAATGCGGAGACGATGTCGAACAGCTCAAGGCGGCAGCATCCATCCAGTTCTCCCTCGACCAGCCAGCGATCATCTATTACGGGACCGAGGTTGGTATGACCCAACAGCAATCACTCTGGAACGTCCCTTCAAATGGTGATCTCCTCGCACGGCAACCCATGAACTGGGAAAATCAAAACACTGAGTTAAGAGATTTTTATAAAACCCTTATTCAAAAGAAAATTGAAAGATTATTAAAATAAATTAATAAATGAACCTATTTAAACAACAGACGGGCAACACAGACGTGGCGAGAAGCATGACCGAGAATCGCCTCCTCATTCTTGAAACATCTCTGCAAGAAAAAGTCAGCATTTAACACCCAAAAGAGGTAACAACTAGATTTAAATACCGTATTCTTCATTAGTAGTAATCAGGGGTTTATTATGAGAAATATAGTAGCCATATTACTTGTAGGAAGCCTATTGTGTAGCGCATTTGGAGCTGTCGTAGTCTCTGGTAGCGAAACAACACAAGTGAAGGGTGACAATCGCGGAGACAGGTCATTTACCCACACGGTGTTTGCTGAGGATGGAACCGCAACCTGGTGCCATTATTGTCAATTCGCCGCTGGCGCGTTAAAAGGGATCTATTACAACGGGTGGTATCCCTTCTATTATGTTTCATTAGTAGAAGACAAAAATGTACATGCTCAAGCGAGAACAACAGAATATAACCTTGCTGGGTATCCAACGGTATATTTCGATGGTGGATATCAGGTTGATGTTGGCGCCTCAAGTATCCCTGAAGCGATGGATACGTATAATTCTAGCATCATGACTTGTGGAGCACGAACAGTCCCTGACATTTATACATCTCTTAGCGTGAGTTGGTTGGGGAACGCAAAAATGAGCATCTCGGCGTCTGTCCATAACAACAATTCCGCACCGTACGCTGGACACATCCGGGTGTATGTGACAGAATTCGGGTCAACAATGGGCTGGATTGACACCGGTGGACACCCATACACCTTCGCGTTTTTAGATTATGCGTTCGATACTTCCATCTCAATCAGCTCTGGAGGAACCTGGTCGAATTCCATGACCTGGGACGGCCACAACTATAATGATGGCTATGGTCACGACTTTGGTAATATTCAATATGGAAACATTTTTGTCCTTGCAGCCGTGTTTAATGCGACCGCCCACACAGGATATTCCAATCCACCGAGCGGCAATCCATTTAACGCCTATTATGTCGATGATGCGACGGGGGTGCGTGTCGGCTCGAACACTCCACCACAGATGCCGAGTAGCCCGAATCCCTCAAATGGATCAACAAGCGTTTCCCTCACAAAACAAATAAGTTGGACTGGTGGTGATGTCAATCCTTTTGACACCGTCACCTACGATGTCTATTTTGGGACCAGTAGTTCTCCTCCGAAAGTCAGTGAGAATCAAACCGACCTTACCTACAATCCCGGGACAATGGATTTCAATACCACCTATTACTGGAAGATTGTCGCATGGGACAATCATGGTGGATCGACTGCGGGTCCCACGTGGCATTTCACCACCAGAGGCGAAAGTCCTCCGAACACTCCAAGCAGCCCAAGTCCACAGAATGGGTCGACCGAGGTCGATATCAATAAGGACATGAGTTGGTCTGGTGGGGACCCAGACGGTGATTCAGTGACCTATGATGTCTATTTTGGGACAAGCAGCCCTCCTCCGAAGGTGAGCAGTAATCAGTCGGGCCAAAGTTATAACCCTGGGACCATGGGTTTTGTGACGAAGTATTATTGGAAGATTGTCGCCTGGGATTACTATGGCGAAACGAGTAGCGGCCCGATCTGGCAGTTCACCACGCGAGACAATCACCCGCCCAACACCCCGAGCGGGCCAAGTCCACAGAATAATTCCACTGGTATCGATATCAATAAACAGTTAAGCTGGGTCGGCGGGGATCCTGATCCGGGCGATATAGTGAAGTACGACGTGTTCTTTGGGACAACCAGTTCACCTCCAAAGGTTGCGAGCAATCAATCTGGCACTACCTACAATCCTGGGACAATGAACGTGTTAACAACCTACTATTGGAAGATAGTCTCCTGGGATAACTATGGTGGAAAGACGGTTGGACCACTATGGACTTTCACAACGACTGAAAAACCGAACACGGCACCGGGTACCCCAGTTATTTCCGGGACTTTAAAGGGAAAAACAGGGACCTCGTATGAGTATACGTTCACGGCGACAGATGCAGACGATGACGATCTGTATTACACGATAAACTGGGGTGACAACACCTCCGAACCCTGGGTCGGTCCGATTCACTCAGGTGAACCACTCTTGTTGAACCATACCTGGTCGACCAAGGGAACCTATGCCATAACTGCGATGGTGACCGATATCCACGGCGCGGAGAGCCCTTGGGGAACACTTTCTGTTACCATGCCGTTCTCTTATGATCCGCCACGCCACCCGTTCCTCTTGTGGTTGTTCGAACGGTTCCCGCATGCGTTCCCGATCCTACGACACTTGTTGGGGTACTAAATAATCCCGACTCTTCTTCTCTTTTTTTTCTTTCATCTAAAAAAAAATTTGTCAATACTTTCCCTCCCAGGAGGATATGTTATTAAAGGGGAATCATCTTATTAATATTGAATAGTGCGGGGGAAAGATATGCAAGGCAACTCTCTATTGAAGAAAGGTTTGACCGTTAGCATCATTCTCTTGTTCGTTGGAACCTGTCTCGGTACAACCATTGCACAAAATACCAATAATAAAACGTTCCCAAATAATAATACTTGGTGGAGAACCTATGGAGGGCCGTATTGGGATTCGGGATTTTGTCTAAAACATACTACAGACGGTGGGTATATTATTGCAGGTGAATCTGCATTTCGGGATTCGGGAAATACTGGAGGTCGGGTGATAAAAACTAATGCCGAAGGCATACTAACTTGGGAGAAATTGTATGGCGAACAAAGCCCTAGTACAGAAAATTTCAACTCAGTTTGTCAAACGTCTGATGGAGGATATATTTTCGCAGGATACACAATGCCTAACAACTATCAGTTTGCTTGGTTAGTAAAAACCGATGCATCGGGAAATGAGATTTGGAATAAATCATATCAATTTGGTGAATTTTCAATTGCGTTTTCAGTCGTCCAAACATTTGATGAAGGATTCTTAGTTGCCGGAGAAAAATATTATTTTTATCCGAACATGAATAGTTCTGCGCTCCTTGTAAAGGTCGATAAAGAAGGCAATCAAGTATGGAATAAAACCTATGGTGGCTATTTGACAAACGAATTTCGACAAATAAGAAATACTGCGGATGGCGGTTTTATTGTCGCTGGTGTACTCTACAATCAATCATCTCAGTATTCATATCCATGGTTGTTAAAAGTAGATGAATATGGAGAAGAACAATGGAATGATACGTATATATTAACCAAAGAAGGTTGGAATGTGTATGATGTTCTTCAAACGAATGATGGTGGATATACGATGATTGGTGATAAAATAGATTTTTTCCATGTTGGGCGTACTGGTTGGATGATGAAAACCGATAAAGATGGAAACGAAGAATGGATGCGGACTTATCAGAGACTCCTCATGGATGATACACCGTACTCTTTTTCTCTAACAAGTGATGGCGGGTACATTGTGACAGGTCAAGAGATCAATTTGTTCAATGTTCTTAAATATCTCGTGAAAGGGAAATTCAGAATCGATTTATGGCTCGCAAAAATAGATGAAATTGGAACAATAAAATGGTCTAAAATATTTAATAAAAGAAGTATTAATATTTCGCTCATTGATACTTTTGGGACCTCGGCATTACAGATAGGCGATGGAGGATATGTTATTTTGGGTAATTCAAATTCTGAGGGGCTCGACGATAATGATTTTGACATATGGTTAATCAAGACGAATAGATTCGGATTATCCGCTAAAACAAGAACTGTTCAAGCCGTTGAATCGGAAAATGATAAGATGTTGAGGGAATGCTCGATCGCCTGTCCGTTTCTGAAATCTATTCATGATAGCGGGTATTTTAGAAGAGACTGGTATCCAACAGAGGTATATGATAACGGATGAGAGAAATCCATGAAAAGGAAATGGTTTGCAGTCGGAATCATGAACAAAAAAGTGATGTTGACCTTATATCTTAGAAACGATAGAGATCCATCACAACTGATGATTTAAACTCTTCTCTCCCATTGAAAATTAAATCAAAATTTCTAATATGAGAAATAAAAAGTAGTTTTTTCTTCTTCAGTAGAGAGAAAAAGAAAAAACCACGTTCGAACGATTTCTTAGATATATATCTACTTAGAATCTCTTTGGCCGATGTTTTTGATAACATTCCCTGCAGTAGACGGGTCTGTTACCATCGGGTTTGAAGGGAACCTGGGTTTCCTTTCCGCAATCTGCACATGTAACGTCGTGCATCTCACGGGGTGCGCCATAATCCCGACCACCACGATCGGATCTTTCTCTTTTTTCCATTATTATATACTTCCTTTATTTTATCTTCGGGCTCCGTGTTTCCTTGGAGCCGCTGGAATGCCAATACAAACCAGGTATATAACCTTATGGATGTCGAACGAGCAACGGCCTTCCACAAATTATTTATAACCTGACGGCGTTAAATATTTGACATTAGGGGATTCTCGTATGAAGAACAAAGTATTCGCATCTTTTATCGCTGTGCTCGCAACACTTCTCATGGTTGCAGGCAGCATCCAGGCAGGACCCGCGAGCACCACAAAGCAAGAAAAAACGGAGACCACAACGATTTCCTTCCACTTTTCCGTCCCGCAAGCCGAGGAGAAGGACGGATATATGACGATCCATCTTCCAGAAACGACCGACACACGTGACACGCCGGGAGAACCGATCCTACCTGTTGTCATGAAGACACTTGAGTTCCCCATGGGGACCCACGTCATCGATATTCATTGCACACCAGGAACCTTGACGGAGCAGAAGCTCACGGAAAAAATCGCGCCAGCGGTAGCGCCGGTAACAGACGTCGACAACGCACAACCGCAGCAACAGGTACCTGATGCAACAATCTACTCCGACGATCAACTGTTCCCGACAGAATGGTACTCCTACAGGATCACTGGGGGACTCAACACCGACAACGTCCTCACCACGTTTCTCACACTCCAAATCAATCCCGTGAGGTACAATCCAGTCGATGACACCATGCAATCCCTTAACGACATCTCGCTGACCATCGCCACGGAGAAACCTTCTCACACCATCGCGCCGCTCGCCACCACCTATGAACTGCTCATCATCTCCTACGACGCCTACGCGCCATTGCTTAAGCAACTCGTCAACCACAAGATCAGCCATGGAGTCGAGACGAAACTTGTCACCATGTCTGACATCAAGAAGGGGACTGACTTCCCGGTGCAGGGGAAGACGACCCAAGAGAACATCAAGTACTACATCAAAAATGCTAAGGAAACCTGGAACGTCACCTATGTGATGCTCGTGGGCAACTACTGGCAAGTTCCAGTGCAGTATAGTTACCTCGAGACCGACAAAGGTCAGCGGTACCAGGAACTGAAGTTCGCCACCGATTTGTACTACGCGGACCTTTATGATGGAGAAGGGAACTTTTTGACCTGGGACAGCAACAATAACAGTAAATGCGCGGAATGGCCGTGGAACCATGGCCGCACCGACATCGTTGACCTTACTCCTGACGTGTACGTCGGCAGGCTCGCCTGCATGACCAAAGCCGAGGTGCGTACCGCTGTCAAGAAAATCATCGCGTACGAGAACACCACGGCAAGGGCAACCTGGTTTAACAAGATCATCGGCATCGGCGGTGACACCTTCCCGCCCTCGGATGAGGGAGGCACGAACATCGCAGAAGGGGAGGCCTGTACCGAGAAAGCCTTGGAAATCATGAGTGATTACACCGGGGTACGCCTCTGGATGTCCCTCGGGAATCTCACGACAGATTCTATCATCAAAGAAGTGAATAAGGGCTGCGGGTTTCTCTACTTCTCGGGCCATGGAAACCCGCGTTCGTGGGCGACCCACCTGATGGGGGATTACGTCAACTGGACTGGAAAGTTCCAGAACAAGGACATGTACACCCTGAAAAACAAAGACATGTACCCTATCATGATCGTCGGTGGTTGTCATAATAGTGAAGTGGACGTCACACCCATGCGCTTCATTCAAGGTCTTCTCAAGGAGGGACTCCACTATTTCACCTATAACGACTCATGGCTGGGATCGTACTACTTGTACAACTGGGTGCCGCAGTGCTGGGGCTGGGTGTTGGTCGCTGTCCCGAACGGAGCAATCGGCTCCATCGGAAGCGTCGGGTTCGGTTGCGTGACCACCGGGGACTACAATCATGATGGCATTCCAGACTGCATCCAAGGTGCGGACGGGTGGCTCGAGATACAATTCCTGTCACTGTATCATGACAATCACATCGACCACCTCGGGATGACCTATGGTCAAGCGCTAGGCAACTATGCCCATACCTTCCCCGTGAACACGTCATATTTTGACGCGAAGGTCCTCGAGACCCATATTCTCTTCGGGGACCCAAGCCTCAAGATTGGCGGGTACTAAGAAAGAAAAGAGAGATGACGCCTAGGTACGTAGTCTAGGTGTTCTCAGAGTGGATGAGCCAGGCGTTCGTCGGGATCTTTGTATAGATCTCGTAGGGTGACTCCTCGAGGCGTTTGCGGTACGCCTCGGCTTTGATTCCGTCGTTGTCGAAGGACCAGAAGTACTTCCTGATGAATTTCCCGTTCTCTTTGATTTCTTCGCGCCGCTGCACAAGCAGGTGTTTCTGGAGTAAATCATAGAAGATCGAGCGGACA
The DNA here is from genome assembly GCA_035543435.1 of Thermoplasmatota archaeon. Lineage (GTDB taxonomy): Archaea > Thermoplasmatota > E2 > DHVEG-1 > DHVEG-1 > SM1-50. The sequence goes on along the minus strand of DATKKD010000197.1, from coordinate 12,230 downwards.
TGCTTGTCAAGGGACATATCTTCAACCTCCTTTCGTCCTCGAAAGGCTTTGTTCACTGTACGGGCGAGTTCCGTCGCATCTTGCGTGCTCATATCAAAACCCTTCTTTAACGCCTTCACAAACAGCGAGTTCATTCTTTCACCACAAGGATTATTCTCGTCCGCATCGTTTAAACGGATTGTTGTACGACCGGTACCCGCTGTCTGTACATTTCTTATCAGAAAGTACTTATAGAAAAAAAAATTGCTTGACAAGGAGGAAAAAAAGAAATAAAAGAGAGAGTCGAAATTGTCATTCGAATATGGAATTAATCACGTTTTAAAATACCAATTAGCGTGATAATAAATGCAACAATTTCAATAACGAATAGAAATTGCAATGCTGTCGTACTATTGGTTGCCTTCGGATCTAAAACAAATCGTAAAAGTAACATCACACCCCAGATGCCAGCTCCCAGCACAATCAACGTCTTATTCATCGTGCAAGCTCCTCATCCTTCATTACTTGGTGTTGTAATCGGACTTGAACGTTATAATACTTCTCCTTCTAGTGCCTCCCTTGATTCACAGTGTATTTCACAAACACTATAAACCAACAACCCATCTGAGACCCGATGAAATTCTATCGTTTCACGGATTCAAAGAAACGTCTGCGCATCGGAAAAATCATCTGCCTTGCGCGTACGTATGCAGAGCACGCGCAAGAGATGCATGCGTCAGTCTCGGAGAATCCGGTCATGTTCCTGAAACCCGATACCACGGTCATCTTCTCTCATGACACGGTTCGTTTTCCCAGGATGTCCCAGTGCCTTCACCACGAGGTCGAACTCGGAATCGTCATAGGTAAGAAGGGAAAACATATCTCAGAGGTAGACGCGATGGACCATGTCCTCGGATACTGTATTGGCTTGGATATCACAGCCCGCGACCTCCAAGCGACCGCCAAGAAAAACGGCTGGCCGTGGGGGATTCCTAAAGGGTTCGATACCTTCGCGCCCCTCAGTGATGTCGTGATGAAGGAAGAACTCCCAAACCCTCGAAGCCTTGCGCTTGAGCTGAAGGTGAACGGAGTGGTGAAACAGTACGCGACCCCAGGGGAGATGATCTATTCGCTCGAACACATCATCTCCTTTCTTTCCGATGTCATGACTCTGGAGCCTGGTGATCTGATCCTCACCGGCACTCCGGCAGGCGTCGGCGAGATCAAAGAAGGAGACGTCCTTGAGGCGCGACTCGGGACGGTCTGTTCACTCACCGTCGATGTGAAGAAAGAGACGTGATCAGTGCTTCAGTCTTTCCTTCAGCACGCAGGTCTTGCACAACCTCTGCGAGGTGGGCTCCCCGCAAGTCGGACAGGTGTTCAAACGGGTTGGGGGGTACTGCTTCTGCAACAGTTCCCTGATGCTTTCGTAGCTGTTCAAAATGCTATGTCTGGTCCCCGGTGTCATATCCTCAAGAGAATCAACGATTGAACGAAACGAGCCTCGGAGCGCACGGGTGGAGTACGGGCATTCCGCGTTGTGGAACTCGAGGTGATTCACCAACGCATACAGCATGGATTCCTTCTCAGGGATTGTCCGCAGAGGCAGCAGCCTAGGGATCAGGCCTGGTTGAATCCTCGTGTGCGGACCAAGGCGGGCAAGCTTCTGCACATCCCCGTTGACGAAATTCATGAGAATCGACTGCGCCATGTCGTCGAGGTTATGGCCAGTCGCAAGATACCCAATGCCAAGCTCTTTTGCTTTCGTGTTCAGACAGAACCGCCGGAACACCCCGCAGTAGCTGCATTCTCCGATGTCATCTTGGATAAGTGCGATGTCGTCCATTGTTTTCCCAATGGCATCTTGAAAGGAAATCACGTGATGCTCGATGCCAAGATCCTTGCAGCTCCTACGAGCGATATGGATGCTGGCGTCACGATACCCCTTGATCCCTTCATTCACGGTGATCGCATGCAGCATTATCTGACGCCGTCTCCCATAGATGTCATGCATCAGATGCAACGTCACCGTACTGTCCTTCCCTCCGGAGAGCGCCACACCAATACTGGCATCATTTGGGAGAGACCCTTGCTTCTTCATGTCTTTTTTGACGCGCCGTTCCACAAACTCGACGAAATGCATCCTACAGAGATGAGCACCGCTATACCGAATGAAAGTGATCGCTGGTTTCTTGCATTTCATGCATCGAATGGTCATAGCTACTGATGTTCTCCGAAAATGGTAAAACGTACAAGGATGTTTTCTTTTAGTACTTTCCTGTCCAGAAATCAAGGTGTGCCGCCCTGGAAAACAACAAAATTTAAATAACCGCGAATTATTATGAAATAATAATATATTATTAAAGGTGATAGAAGGATGAAAAAGATAGGATCGATCATAATTATAGGTATTCTGCTCCTGAGCGGATTCGGAGTCGCAGCCGCGAACACCGAGACCAAGGCAGCAGCGAACACAGCAGCCAATTTAGATGATGTTCCCGTGTGGAATGTCGGGAACAGTTGGACCTATTCGGTCAGCAGCATCACAGTGAACTACAATCACCAGGGACAGCAAATCCTGATGAACGGGAAAATCGATGATTTCACTTGGACCGTGACGGATACGACCGGAGATTACTACACCGTCGCCTTAACCGGAAAACTCACCGCGACCTACGACCTCTTGTTGAACACCCAGACCTCGACCCTTCATCTCGTAGGGTCATTCACACCGACCCTGACACGCCTCACCGGGACAATCCAGCTCACGAAATCCGATCTGCAAGTCCATGCGATGTACCTCCAGCTGGTCGGCATCACTAAGACCAAAATCAATACCCTCTCGTTCTATCTACCGATCCCTTTCAAACTAGTCTCGCAAGGGAGCCTCACCACTGATTTTCCCCTCTTTGACTTCCCCTTATACATGCTGAAATTCTGGGACATGCCTGATATGACACTGACCATGAGTTCAACATTCGGGGGCATCTTTGGGCTCATTCAGATACCCTTCACGGTATCTGTCCACTACTCATGGTCGCCGTTGGCCTTCTATACGCTTGGTACTGAAGACGTCACCGTGCCAGCAGGAACCTACAATGCGTATAAAATCAATTCCCTTATAAGTGACTACTTTGCCTATTACTATGCATCTGAGGTGGGCAATCTCGTGAAGATCGATGCAACCCTGCCCAACGGGGCGATCCATGGGGAGTTGAAAGCAACCACCTACCCATGAACTCTTTTTTATTTTTTTCTTTGTACCATATGCAGAGACAGAGTGTGTGAAAAGCTTTATTTTTTTGTTTTCTCCTCCCGAGACCGAATCGTAGGCGGGTAGGTGTGTAAAAGACGGGAAAGTGTAAAGTTTTATATTATACATATTGTATATCAACCGTGGAAGCGATACACTCTACGATTTAGTGTCGGTTGAGGAGAAAACAGTATGCCAATAAAGAAAGAAGTATGTAGCACAGGCATCGAGGAGCTTGACCTGAAGATGTCAGGCGGTATCCCTCTAGGGAGCACCGTGCTCATCACCGGGTGCAGCGGGTCTGGGAAAACCACGCTGTGCATGCAATACCTGTTCCACGGAGCGAAGAAAGGTGAGCGTGGTGTGTTTTTCACGATCACCGAGCCACTGTTCAAGCTCACGAAGAACCTAGAAGGGTTCGCCTTTTATGATAAGAAACTCATAGAATCAGGAATGGTTAACATTATCGACCTGCGTATCATCAGCGAACGGCTCGGCCTTGAGGCAGAAAAGTACACCGTGGAGGATGCGGGCGCGCTCATTGATATCCTGAAGGACATCGCGGACGAACTGGACGTGAAACGCCTGGTTATGGATTCGATCACCGCGCTGTGTTACCGGTTGCAGACGAGGGAGATGATCAGGGATTTTATCTTCAAGCTTGGGACGTCTCTTGCGGTCATGAACTGCACGACGTTGCTCACCTCCGAGGTTCCGCCGCAAACGTTCAAATTCTCACAGTATGAAATCGAGGAGTTCATCTCGGACGGTATTATCTTCTTAGGGGATCTGGAACGGAAGGGTGATCTCATCCGGACGCTGCAGGTCATTAAGATGAGAGGGATTGCCCATTCGAGGACAAAGTTCGCTATGAACATCTCCACGCAGCGGGGCATCGAGCTGATTCCTCTCTTGAAATCCACGGAGTTTGAATCACTCATAAAGAGATGAGGGTATGCCAGACGCAATAATTGAAGGGATAAGGGATAGGGTTGCAGCAGCGATACGGGTCAACCAGTCAGTTGGTATTCAGGTTCCAGAGAACAGACATGAGGGGCTCCTGGAAGCAATATTCCATTCGATGTTGAGTAACGATCATGACATCTGGACGTTCGTCGCGGTGAGTAAATCCTTTGATTACATGGCCAGGGCATTCAAGGAGATCGACAGGTTTAACAACCTCAAATTCATCGATTGTGTCTCCCGGGCGGCAGGTATCCAGACCCATCATCAGAACTGCACGTACATTGAAAGCCCGGTGATGCTTGAGAAACTTATTCTTGAGATCCTGACCAACAACAAGGGCATCAAGCAGGACGTTGACAAGTACGTGGTGATTGATTCGCTCAGCGCCCTTATGATCTACAACGACCCTGAAATCATTAGAGAGTTCATCGCGCTCCTCATGAACAGAAGCAGGTCCGAGAACATTCATGTGATCTCCATCCTTGTCGAAGAGGAGATGGATTCGAACAAGATCATCCAGCTCAACGACAAGATCATCATTCTGCGTGACTCCTTTATCGATTAGGCGAAAGAAGGATCTATGAGACGATTACGTAATTCTGTCAAGGTAGGCAGTCTACACTCATGGGAGGATATGGTTCCCGGTGTGGAGCAACTGCCTCGATGGCGAAACAGCGCCTTCCGTGCCGCCCTTGAGAAAATGTCACATAACCCGGAGAATATCGAGGCGGTCATGCAGACCGGCGAGGCGTTCGGGCGAGGTCTGTTTACACAAAACATGCGTGAGAAGCACGAGCAGTGGACCGTCGAGGACTGGCTCAAGGAAGCAGAGGAAACTGTGCTTGCTCCCTTGAACACCGAGTTTTCTTTTTCAAAACGATCCCCAGATGCCGCAACCCTTTTCATCGACCGGGACCCATTAAGCCAGAAAGTCAAAGAACACCAGGTCGCATCCCTGTTCATGTATGGGGTGATGCGTGGCCTGTTCCAGAGCGCGTTCCCTGACGGGGAGCTGCTCTTGAGCAAACCACTCGGTGGTGATTCTTCTGAGTTCATCGCTAAGGCTCATGCTTCTTTGAATGATCACGCTGAGCGTGAACGAGTCAAGCACCTGTTCACAGTGATGAAAAAGACCCATGATCCTTGAGACAATGGCGCGAGAATCATTCCTTGACACCAGCACGGAAAAAAAACCAGTACTCGTGAGTACCGGCATCGACAAGTTGGACCGCTTGCTCGAAGGAGGCATCCCTGGTGGTTTCACGGTGGTGCTGCTGGGAAGCCCTGGGAGCAGCATCGAAATCCTTATCAAGCAGGTTGCAGCCTCATCGGGGAACGTCACCTACATCACCACGGAAGAGACAAAACAGGAAATCCTTGACACGATGAGTCGGTTCAAGTGGCAGGCGAACAACATCGATTTCGTGGATATCTCCGAGCGTTACTATTCCAACGTCCTTAAGGGCGAGCAGAAACGGGTCAGCATCTATGAGCAGCGCTCCAAGATGAAACTGAAGGAGCTCATCGAGCTTGGCTCGACCGCGATGCCGTCGACAGTCACGAGTGACGAAGATTATCTTGCGGTGGTGTCGAACAGGACGAAGAACGCTGTTCAGAATAGCACGATTATCATCAGCTCTCTTGATTTCTTCCTCAGCCAGTACGCCCAGGAGGACGTGCTAAAGACCGTGTACGCCGCAAAGGTCAACAACCTCAAGAATAAGGGGGCACTGCTTATCGTCATGACCAAGGGGGTCCACGGGGAGCTGCTTGAGCGGAAGATGGAAGGCATCGCTGATGCGGTGCTGGAGCTCGACGTGATCCAGAAGGGGTCCTCGTTTGAACGGTACCTCTCCGTGAAGAAGATGCGCAACTACGCGAAAAAGATTGGAATCGCTCGGTACGTCATCGACGACAGCGGGTTTGTTCTTGAGATGATTGAACGCATCATGTAACCTGGCTTTCTTACATTCGCTTCCCTGGACCACATGTTTATAAACATCTATGCTTTTCCACATACGGAAGGGACTTCTTATGGCAAAAGACAAGACCAGTGAATCACCGCTCAGTGACCTCCCTGGTGTCGGCCCTGCGATTGCAGACAAGCTCCTGGAAGCAGGCTATGCTGACATGATGAGCATCGCAGTGTCATCACCCAAGGAACTCTCAGAGGTCGCGGAAATCGGCGAACCAACCGCAGCAAAGATCATCCAGGCAGCACGGAAAAAAGCAGATGTCGGCAGTTTCGAGACCGGGGTAGCGCTCCTTGAGCGCAGGGCGAGAGTCGGTGCCATCACCACCGGGTCCAAGACGTTCGACGAGCTCATGGGCGGTAAAGGCTTCGAAAGTCAGGCGATCACAGAACTCTTCGGAGAATTCGGCTCAGGCAAGACCCAGCTAGCCCACCAGGTCTGCGTGAACGTGCAACTCCCCTTAGAACAAGGAGGCCTCGATGCTCATGTGTTTTACATCGATACGGAGAACACTTTCCGACCGGATCGCATCAAGCAGATGGCGGAGGCGTACGAACTTGACCCAAATGAAGTACTCAACAAAATCCATGTCGCACGTGCGTATAACTCGAGTCATCAGATGCTCCTCGTCGACAAGGTTTTAGAGCTTTCCAAGGAGTTCCCAGCACGGCTGCTAGTCGTCGACTCCCTGACCTCGCAGTTCAGGGCGGAGTACGTTGGACGTGGTGCGCTTGCGGACCGGCAGCAGAAGCTCAACAAGCACATGCATGACCTGTTGCGCTGGAGTGATTTGTACAACGGTGTGGTGGTCGTGACCAATCAGGTTGCGGCGAAGCCGGACGCGTTTTTCGGTGACCCGACCCGGCCTATCGGGGGGCATATCGTCGGGCACACCGCGACATTCCGGTTGTACCTCCGTAAAAGCAAGGGCGGGAAGCGGATCGCCCGTCTCATCGACTCCCCGCATCTTCCTGAGGGAGAGGCTGTGTTCTCGGTGAGCGAGATCGGGATCAGGGATTAATGAGCCTGAGGCGATCTCGCTGATGAATGCGACAGGGTGAAAGAGAGGTTACCCTGTTGCTTCGGACTTGTGGACTTTCTTGGTGGCTCGTGAGCGCAGCCGTATGGTTTTGACAAGCGCAGAGCCCAAAAGCAGCATCCCGACAGCGGCAAGGAACACGGGCGAAAGCAGGACTGCCTTCTGATCGAGTGCCACAAGGATCGCGACCGAGAACGCCAAAAGACCACCGATAATACCGGTGACCTCGACCGGAATTTCCACCGCCCCAAGCTTCATCATAAGAGGTTTTCGCTGCTCAAACAACTGTGCTTTTTTCTCTACCATCTCTCGCATCGGTGTCATGACCTCCTCCATCTCTCGGAGGTCATGTTGCATTGTGGAGAGCGACCGTTCGAGCTCCTGGACCTGCACCTCGAGGTCATGGTGTTTCTGCTTGCGTTTCTCGAGTTCCGCGATCACAAAAAACAGCTCCTGATCAAGGGCTTTCGCATGCTCCATTAGGGTTTTCTTCTTCCCGCTTTTCTTTTCAGTAAAGAAGCGTTCGACAGGTCCTTCATTCACCGATAAAAGCTTTTCACCTGCAGAGGTGAAACCTCCGGTGAGCCGCATCTCCACGGCGGTGAGTCTGGCGCTTACACTGTTGGTCGATTGCTCTATTTTCTGAACCCAGCTCGGTAGCGACTGCGCAGCATCCTCTGAGGAGGAAACGGCAGTTGACGTTTTAAGATGAAATTTTTTCTTATACTTGTTCCATAGATGCATTGGTACTCTCTCCTCATGTACAAGGATGACGCACCAGAGATCACGACATCTCTGGTGCTCAATCCTCCATTCCACTTATGTGTTTGAAAACTTTGGTAACTTCCATTGTATCTGAAACCGCGTCGCGTTACCCGAGCCGCATGACCATCACCGCGGTGTTATCAACGAAGTCCTGGTATCCCGCTGCCTTCACCGTGAGCGTCATGTATGCCTCGTTGACGTTCGCATCCAGGGTTGGTTTGATCCCTGTGATCTTGGCAGAGCCGTTGTCGAGCGTCTTACCCTGCCCTGATTCCCCTGCACCTGTGAGCGTGACCGTCGCACCTTGGATTGGGTCTGCCCTCGGGTCGTTGGTCGTCACCTTCACCCAGATCGTGTAGGTTTTCGAAAAGGTGAACACACCGCCTCCGTCGTTTCCTGGGTCTTCTGCAAGCAAACCGTTCGTTGTCACCTGGGCGTTCATCGCCCGCGTCCCCTTCGGGATCATCATGACGACCGCTGCGATCACCGCGACCGCGACGATCATGATGATGATCAGATACATGGGTATTCCTAACACATCTCCTTCATTGTTTCCTCTAAAACATCGTTTCCTCATAGTTTTTTTACCTCCCAAACTTTTATGGTATTTGATATATGATATTATATAGATAAACTTTGCTGAATTTAACTATTAATTTAAATTGTAATAAGCAAATATTTATATTTGTTAGGTTTTCGCTAGTAGGTTTCAATCGCAATTAACCTCCAAAAATGTTAATACGTGCAAAATAATACTTTCCATATAGAGAATACAAGATGGATGAAAAACCAAAAATAATTAGAAAATTAGAAAGACTATACTTGGTCTTAGGTGGAATATTTTTCTTAGATGCAATTTTTGCTATAACTGTGATGATATACACTATTTTTTTTGCAAAACCTGGTAGTGACCAAGAATTAGTGACGCTTTGTGTATCAATATTTTTTATTGATTTTATTTTTTGTCTGGTAATGGGTTTTTCCTCGTTTAAGTTGTGGAATTTAATGAAGAAAAATAACAAATCAGCAATTGCAGAAGGATTGACTAATTCAACAATATCATTATTAATTTTCATCGGACCTGCAATATTTCTATTATGGTATTCAATAACTACTCGAATGCCACCGCCAACTGTTTCATTGATAAACTTACAGTTAATTTTACTGTATGCCTTTCTATTTCTTACTATCGTCCTTAATATTATAGTCATAGCTATATCTTTAACATCACAAGTAAAGATATATTGTAAAATGCCATTGAACAACAAATAATCAATTGTTTGTTTATTTTTCAATTACAGATGAGCTCCATAAATGTTCATATTGGGAAATGTAATTTTAATCCAGGTGAGAAATGTTAATTTTTTCACCTGCTAAAGAAAAGCTGATATATAGATATAGCTTTCTAAATTTTCGAAAATAATTATTTTTGGTCAAGAAATAGGTATCATTATAACAGGGGAAAACATAGCCAAGTAAAAAAGAGAGCCCCACACTACTTTTTGTTTGAGTTTTTTCATGGATATTTGAATTGTAGAGTATCATCTATGTTTTTCTTACGAAAAATAGAGTTGGTAGGATATGTTTTTAAAGAAATTATTGTTATATTATACTTGAGCGGAGGAAAAATTTATGGGCACAAAAGATTTGCCTGCAAGAAAGAAATCTAAGCCTTTAACAAAGAAGGAAAGAAAGGAACTAAGGAAAAAGAGAAAAGATAAACATGCTTTTTATGAATGAGTGAGGATACAGGTTGTTATTTTTCTTTCGTGAATACAAAACCGTGTCAATGCTCAATTTTTACAAGAAAAAATCTTTATTTACTCCTGTTGGATTTGGGGCGAATCGGAGGTTAGATCCAATATTTTTGTTTCTTTTCCTCCCTTATGGTCTAATCTCCTATCCTTACTTTCGGCGACCTCTGACTTTGATTTATTAGACTGGCCTGCATAGTTATCATCATGACTACGAGGACAGGATATGAGTTATTTCTTGAACAATCTGGCTTGACTGGTAGCGAAGCGATGGAGTTTTTGGTTATAAAATGGAAACAGATCATGCCGAACTCTGAAAGCGAAGTCGACGTTGAGTTCATCAGTAAGTTAGCAACAGAGGCGAGACGATGGAAAAAGGCACACGAGAAACCATGACAATGTTTGACATAAAAGTGATGATAGGTAAAAGTCGGTCAAGCAAAAGAAAAAAGGGATTTTCATTATCTCCTACTTGAGTTTCCTCAAAATCACCTCGGCTGCTTTCTTACCTGAAAGCAACATACCTCCGAAGATCGGCCCCATCCTCGGGGCGCCGTACACCGCGTTCGCACCCATGCCTGCGATAAAAAGGCCAGGGTACACCTCCTTGGTGTTCTCCACAACGGTTTTCTCCCCGATCTCCGCACACATCGACCGTTCCTTCTCAAGGTCGCCACTCGGGGTGTTCAAGCGTCCGACTTTTTTTCGAACGATATGACAGACCTCGGCGGCGTGACCTGTCGCATCGATACAGTATCGCGCGCGCACCGAGAGCGGGTCGACATGCAGTCCAGCAATCTCAACAGCGCTCCAGTTGATGACAAACCCACTCACCTTCTTGTCTTTCAGCAGAACATCCTCGACAGAGATCGCGTTGAAAATCCGCACGCCGGCATCGATCGCAGCAGCGCACAGCTTCGTGGTCACCTCGATGGAGTCCGCGCTGTAGTATCCCTTCCCTTCATCGGTGACCACCACGCCCGCGTCCTCCAGGATGAACTTCGAATCCTTCTGCACGACAATGACGGGGAATGTCATCCCACCGCCCCACATACCGCCGCCGACGGAAAGCTTGCGTTCGAACAAGACGACCTTCTTTCTTGCTTTGGCGAGGTACGTCGCCGCGGTGAGACCTGCAGGCCCAGCACCAGCGATTGCGACATCGACCTCGAGCGCACCGCGAAACTCCTTAGAAAACCGTTCGAAGATAATCCGCGTGACCGCGATGTCATCAATCCCGATACAAAACACCTCGCATCCACCGATAATTTCCAAGTCTTCTTAAACATACCGCTAATCCTTTATACTGCCGGTCCGGTTCACGGTGGATGCTCGAGATCAGACAAGTACAGTCGGACGACATTTTCTCGGTCATCTCGCTTGCGTACGACCTGCTGCCGGAGCGGTACAACCCTGCGATTTTCAACCAGTTCTATGAATCGTTCCCGGAGGGATTCCTTGTCGCTGAACTCAATCATGCGGTGATCGGGTTCCTCGTTGGGATCCGTGTTGACGTCCTTCGGGCACGGATCCTGATGCTTGCGGTGAGAAAACCACACCAACGCCATCAAATCGGCTCGCAACTTCTTTTACGGTTCCTTAATATCGTGAGAGCCTTTGGAGCGACCATGGTGGAGCTCGAGGTGCGGACCAACAACCGTGTCGCGATCGAGTTCTATCGCAAGCACGGCTTTTCCGTCCAAGACACCCTGTCGCATTTCTACCAAAATGGGGACGCCGCCTACCAGATGCGTCGGGACCTATGAGCGGAGATGTTCCTTTTCTTTCTCGGTCATGAACCTGATCGCCATCTGATCGAGACGATTCGCGATCTTCTCAAGGCCGGGGTCACCGTTGTTTGTGGAAAGAATCCCCGCGATGTCCTTTGAAAGGGTGAACACTGCGAGCTTATGCTCTCGTTTTGACTTGTGAATCTGATACGGTGTGATTTCGAGCTTCTCATAGGTGTTGTGGTCGCAGCCGTTGTGATCGCATATCTGCTCCAGCTGGCTACGAATCTGATATAAAAAAGTGTGGAGTTGTATCAGTTCGTCCTTCTGCATTATTTGTGCCCCTTTCCATAACTAGATACGGTGAACAGTTTTTATATTTTTTCACGATGATTTCCAATGCAACGCTTGAACGAAGAATGGGTCTACCCTATCGCTCACTGAAAATCTTGTTTGGTGAGGACCTTCACGGATTTCGGCATTTTCACGACGTTCCCGAGCTTGATACCCACGATCTCTCGCACGTTCTTGTTGTTGGCGATGTCCAGCAGCCGCTGTGTGATGATGCCGTCGAAGACAATCGCTGAGACATTCTCTCCTTTCTTGATTTCATCGGTGAGCTCACGGACCGGGATCGTACGAATCTCCTTGCCGTTCTCATCAAGCAGCACGGCTTTGAGCGACCCGGAGATTTCATTGAGCACCGTCTCATAGTTCTTCTGTTTCTCCGTGGTCATCACCGGCTCAGGGGAACTTTCCGGCTCCTCCTCC
>DATKKD010000196.1:0-5984 GCA_035543435.1 Thermoplasmatota archaeon | reverse complement strand
TGCGTATCCATTCAGAGTGACACGAGATGCAGAAATTGAAATCAGCCTCGACCAGGCATCGGACCTTCTCACCGCAATTGAGGAAAGCATTGAGACGCGACGCGTTGGACTACCAATCCGTCTTGAGGTTGACAAATCGATGCCTGAGAAATTACTACAATTATTCATGACAAACCTCGGGTTGAGTAGCGATTTCGTGTACAAGGTAGAGTCTCCCTTAGGATTCGTTGATTTTTGGCAGCTGCTTCGCATCGATCGACCAGACCTAAAAGATATACCGTTTCTCCCTATTACGCCCCCTGAGTTAAAAGAAGACAAGAACATATTGAATGCGCTGACGCAACGCGATTATCTTCTGTACTACCCTTATGACAGCGCCACGATCATGGTGAACCTCCTCAAACAAGCAGCAGTTGATCCCGATGTTCTCGCCATTAAACTCACCATGTACCGCATCGCCAAGAAATCACCTATTATTGACGCACTCATGGAAGCACGCCAGCTTAGGAAAGACGTGACCGTGCTTGTTGAACTTAAGGCGAAATTCGATGAGGAAAACAACATCAACTGGGCACGCGCATTGGAACAAGCAGGCGTCCATGTCGTCTATGGCCTCGAGGATTTAAAGGTCCATGCAAAATTATGCCTGGTCGTAAAAAAAGAAGCGGATAAAATCATCCGCTATGCGATTATTGGCACAGGTAATTTCAATGAGGTAACCTCCCGGATTTACGGTGATCTTGCGTATTACACGAGCAACCAGGAGATCACGACAGAGGTTGCTGACTTGTTCAATTCACTCACAGGATATTCACAAAAGGAGGATTACGAATGGCTCCTTGTTGCACCAAAACGATTACGCCCTGAAATTCTCCAAAGGATTTACCGGGAGATAGAAAGGCATCAGAAGAACGGAGACGGCTATATTGCTCTAAAAATGAACGGACTTGTGGATAAAGAGATGATTCAAGCGTTATATCGTGCCTCCGTCGCAGGCGTTAAAATTGATCTGAACGTCCGTGGATTATGCTGTCTACGCCCAGGTATCCCTGGGATCAGCGACCATATTTCGCAGATTTCGATCATCGGCCGATTCCTTGAACATGCACGCATCTACTATTTCCGCAATGGCGGTGAAGGCGAAGTCATCATCGGGAGTGCTGATTTGATGCCGCGGAACCTCAACAAGCGAGTCGAGGTGCTGTTCACTGTCCCTGACCCTTTCATTAAAAAAGCGATCCTTGAGCACATCCTCAATGTACATCTACATGATACCGTAAAGGCACGACGGTTTCTCCCCGATGGAACCTACGAGCGCGTGAAACCTTTAGAGGGTCAAGACCCGCTGAACTCCCAGGAATGGCTCCTAAATATCAGAGGCGTGTGGCATGAACGAGGATCGAAATAACCTAGATGAAGATAATACAGGTGATGAATACTGCATCTTCGCGGTCACAACCCTGCAGCCACTCCTCAACACCCTAGAAAACCAGATAGAGGGAGCTGCTCAAGCAACCGATATCGAATGTATCCATAAGATGAGAGTCACCAGCCGAAGGATCCGGGCAGCGTTATGTATTTTCAAATCCTGTTTCCCCAAAGATCGTTTCCGTCACTGGCAACAGGAGATCCGTAATATCACCCGATCGTTAGGCACTGCCCGTGACATGGATGTTCAAATCGAATTCCTTGAGCGCCACCTCCAAAAACTCTCCGATTCCAAGGAAAAAAGCGCGATCGAGTACCTTCTGCAACAGCATCGCAGTCAACGTGCGACCCTCCAATCCGATGTAATCACCCACCTTGATCAATTGAAGACATCGGGAACGATAGAAGACATGAAGAAGTTTTGTGCTGCGATTCTTTCTCAAAGTGTTATCCCATCCGCCCATTCTTTTACTACATACATCGCGGCACAGAACCACATCGGCTGCCGCTTGGACGAGTTCCTCGCCCTTCAAGACTTTATAGACCAGGAGGACGAAATAAAAAAACATCATGAGATGCGTATCGCGGCAAAACACCTTCGATACACCATGGAGCATTTCAGCCCCCTGTATGATAAACAGCTTATCTCGTACATTGATATGATGAAACAGTTCCAGGATGTGCTTGGGGAAATGCATGATTGCGATGTCTGGTGTGCTTATATCCCTGCTGTCCTTGATACCGTGAAGCAACCATCCAATGAAAAACCAGAGGGGAAAGCATCAAAACAACAGACAGACCTTGAGACGGGACTTGCCTTGTTTTTAAAATTCATACGAACACGACGACATACCCTGTATACAGAGTTCGTACAATATTGGGAAAAGAACACGAGCAATAACATGATTACGTCGCTTAAGGAACTCATGTGGTATAAAGCCGTGATCCCCCGCTCGTTCCCAAAGAAAATCGCGGTTCTTGCTGACATTCATGGGAACAGCGATGCATTACACGCGGTCCTTGAAGACGCAAGGAAAAACAACGCGGCATTGATCATAGTGGCAGGTGACCTCGTGGGATATGGAGCGTTTCCTCAGGAGGTCGTGGCCGAACTAGATTCTGAACGGGTTCTTTGCGTCCTTGGCAATTACGACGCAGAGGTGCTGGAGTGGAAGAAGAACCCTTCACCCAACCCTATTGATGAAACTGAAATTTCTCTGGATTATGCGGTTCAACAGCTCCAAAAACCATCTATTCGCTTTCTGAAATCCCTTCCTAAACGAGTAAAGCTCTCCCTTGGGGAAAAACGCATCTTTCTCACCCATGGAAGCCCGGCCTCGATTGATGAGCATATCTATCCTGATACCTCAGAGCAACGACTAAAGGAACTGAGCCAGGATGCACAAGCCGATGTCATCATCGTTGGCCATTCGCACACGCCATTTATCCGTACCGTCAATCAGGTGATGTTTGTAAATCCCGGTAGCGTCGGACGACCAGGGATCGGTGACACCCGCGCATCGTATGTGTTGTTGACTGTGCATCCGTTTTCCTTAGAACCCCGCAAAGTACCTTATGATGTGATGCATGCGGTGGACGCTTTACGGCAACGGCACCTTCCCGACCATTTCGCCCAGATGCTTTTACAGGGGACGTCCCTCGAGCAGCTTCTTCAACAAGAACTGATAAAAACTTCTCAGAAACAAGAGTCGTTTGGTCATTCGATCTTCACATCATGGAACTTTGGGAAGAAAAAACGAAGCATCAAAAAAATCGCCGAGCGGTATACCCCTGATTTCACCCATGCAAGTCAAGTAACGCGCACAGCCCTTTCCTTATTTGACCAGCTCCGTCCCATTAACCCGTTAGGCGCTGAGGACCGATTCTGGTTAGAATGCGCCGGGCTTTTACACGATATCGGCTTCTCCCTTGGCGCCAAAGGACATCACAAGACGTCCTTCCGGTTGATCCTCACTGATCCTTTTTTACCCTTGACTGCCAGGGAACGACAGATGATCGGGGTGATCGCACGGTATCACAGAAAAAAGCCTCCAGCGATGAACCACGTGCCTTTTGGTGATCTCACTATCCTTGACAGGACGCGGATTGAGCTCCTTGCTGCTATCCTTCGGGTGGCGGACGGGCTTGACGCCTCCCATGGATCAGTCGTAGAGAAAATAGATATGAACATAACAGATACCTCGGTGATGATGAGATGCCTCGTGAACGGAAGTACACAACGGGAAGAAGAAATGGTGAACAAAAAGAAGGATTTATTCGAAAAGGTGTTCGACCGCAGCCTCCTGATCACCATGCAGGGAATAGCGCCCCCGAAGGAAAAATCGTTGGATTCATCGATATAGGGACGAATTCCATCAGATTAATCATTGTTCGACTGAACCCGAATCATTCCTACTCCATCCTGCGAGAAGACAAAGAAGTGATTCGCCTTGGGGAAAACGTTTTCAGAAAAGGGATCCTTGATTCGAGTACTATGGACCGAGCAGTCTTGGTGTGTAAAAAACTTGTTGAGGTCGCCAAAGGGTTCTCTGCATCTGAGCTTTATGCGGTGGCTACTTCCGCTGCGCGGGAAGCACGCAACCATATCGAATTTCTAGAGCGGTTACGAAACGAAGCAGGGATTGATGTGAAAATCATCTCCGGGAGGGAGGAATCCCGGTTGATTTACCTAGGGATTTCAAGTGGGATCGATATCAAAAATCAAATCGCAGTATTCATCGACATTGGGGGCGGAAGCACTGAGGTCATTCTTGGGGATCAAACCGCGTACTATGACTTGGAGAGTCTTGGCCTTGGCGCGATTCGGCTCACGAGTCTTTTCTTGTATAAATCAATTCAAAACCCGGTCCCTTCGCAAACCTATGAGAAGATGAAACGTCACGTCCAGAAAAAAATGGTCCGTCTCATCGAGCGCATTAACACCAAAAAAATTGCACTTGCGTTTGGGAGTTCTGGAACCATCATCAACCTCGCAGAAATCGCCTATAAAATGTTTGATTATGACATCGACCGAAACAACCTCGTGCTCCGGTATAAGGAATTGCAGAAAGTGATCGAGACACTCCGATCCCTCCCCTTAGGGGAGCGAAAACAAGTCCCAGGGATCAATCCCTATCGAGCTGACATCATCATAGGAGGGGCTGTGATACTTGAGACGTTCATGGAAGAGTTCAATTTAAAAGAGCTAACGGTGAGCTACCGGGACTTACGCTATGGGATGCTCATTGATTATTTGCAAAAACAAAAAGGGTTCCCCCAGTACCAGACCATGTCGGTGCGTGATGGCAGTGTGCTTCATCTCTGTCGTCTTTTTAACGTGAATGAAAACCACGCTCACATTGTTCAATCCTTGTGCCTGGAACTGTTTGATAAAACAAAAGCGATTGGACTTCACGGGTTCGGTGATCACGAACGGGAGCTCCTGAGGTATTCAGCCCTGCTTCATGATGTCGGAAACATTATTTCGTTTCGCGGTCATCACCTCCATTCCTTCTACATTATTCAAAACGCGGAGCTCTTAGGATTTGATCAAGAAGAGATCATGCTCATGGCAAACATAGTACGGTTCCATCGGAAGAAACTCCCCGGGAAAAAAGAGCCGTCTTTTCAAGAATTGGATAAGGAGGATCAACAAATCGTGTATATTCTTTCATTTTTTCTTCGCCTTGCAGAAAAACTTGACCGGAGCCACAGTCATCTCGTCCAACACGTCGATGTGTCGTTCCTTGATAAGGACACGTTTCGTTTGACCCTTCATTGCGTGCACGGTGAATGCGATTTAGAGCAATGGAGCGTTCTGAGTGATAAAAAATTGTTTGAGAAGGTGTTCGAGAAAAGACTCGTCATTAATGTACGAACCAGTGACTCTGCAAAGACCGATGAGGAAGTGCTTGATAACATTGCCGGAGAAACAAAAAGGAGTGAGATCGTATGAGAATAGCGCATATCTCTGATATTCACTGTTCGAGAGGAACAGATTTTAATGAGAAGGTCTTTGAGAAAGCAATCGGACTCGTTAACGCGTTAGATGCTGATTTTGTGTTTGTGTCGGGGGATCTGACCACCGATGGGTTGTTGTCGGAATATGAACAGGCTCAGAAAAAAACCAAGGAGATCGCCAGTCCCTTGTTTGTGGTCCCGGGAAACCATGATGAGCGCAATCTTGGTTTCAAATTGTTCCCTGAGTTTTTTGGAGACACGGATTTCGTTCACTCACTGAAGAATGTGAACCTCATTGGTCTTGCGTCAAGTGAACCTGATAAGGACGATGGTCGGCTTGGACGCGGACGGTACCGGAAAATCGCAGACTGCATCGACTCGAAGAAATTGACGATTGTCGGTTTTCATCATCATCTTGTCCCCGTTCCTGGCTCGGGTCGGGAGACGAACATCATCGAGGACGCGGGAGAAACATTGGATCTCATCCTGCGTAAGGAAGTGCCGCTTGTGCTCATGGGTCATCGGCATGTCCCTTGGGCTGTGAAAATCCATAAAACGTTACTTGTGAACGCGGGAACGTTTTCTTGTAATAGGAC
>DATKKD010000195.1:0-11428 GCA_035543435.1 Thermoplasmatota archaeon | reverse complement strand
CTCCTATTATTTCCGATGAAATTGTTCTGAAGGATTGTATCTGCGGAGGTGATGAAGGTCCACACCCCGACGTTGCTGTTGTGGGTGATGTTGTTGCGGTAAATCACGGTGTGATAGGTGCTCAGGATCCAGATGCCAAAGCCGCTCTGGGCGACGGTGTTCCAGGAGATGTTGTTGTCACTCCCTCCAATGATCACGATGCCCTGTTCAGCGTGGGAGACGAGGTTGTACGCAATGGTGTTGTTGCTCCCGCTGAAGAAGGTGATGCCGCCACCATTGTCGATGATATTGTTATAGGTAATAGAATTATGTGAGAAGGTTGCTCCAAACGGCTGTCCAAAGCTTGTGCGAATGCCGTAGATGTTGTTTGAGATGATATTGTTGGTGATTGTGTCGTTGTTGGAGTTGATTATGACGCCTGAGTCGTTACCGTTCTCAATGGTGAATCCTGTGACCATGACGTTATCCGCGGTGATGTTGATGCTGTTTCCGTGGTTCATCCCGTCGATGATGGTGGTGGTCTTCTCCTCACCGATTAGTGATACCGATGTGCTGATCAGGATGTTTTCATGATAGGGCGAAGAATCATCGTAGACAAACACGGTGTTTCCTGCTGAGGCTGCGTTGAGGGCTTCCTGGATTGTTGTATAGTTATTGGGTCCGAGCCCTCCCACGTAGAGGGTTTTGCCTCCAATTTGTGGGTTCGATGTTGTCGTTGGTACGGTCGTTGATGAGGCCGGGATGTTGGCGACGAGTAGCAAAATAAAAAAAGTGGTTCCAATCAGACATTTTTTCATGATTTTTTCCTCCTTATGTTATGTTAAAACAGATTGTATATTTAAAACTTTCATTCTGTGGGATTGTGTACTATTTGTCACAATATGGAGAAGGCGTAGGGGGAGAATACGTCATGGTTTTTCATTGAGAAGGGGTTGTTCCCTCCTGCTTTATTCTTTATGCACTTTCTTGAAAAGACGTGCACGTTCGTAGTAGATCGATAGAGGGAACCCGAAGAACCAGGAGATCATCGACGTGAGCGGACTGACGAAGGCGATCAGGATGGAGATCGCGAAGATGGCTGGTGAGATCAAGAGCCGTAGGGTGAGCCGCCGGATAAAATCAGGGTGGATGGTCTCATCAATGAGACGGTACTTTCTTGATGCGTACACCCAGAGAAGGCACAAGCTGATGCCAGTCGCTGCAAGGAAGAGCGCGTAGATGATTACTGTAACCAGGTTGGCTGGGTATTTTCCTATGAGATCGTTGGGGAAGGGGAGCAGGACGATGAACATGAGGAACAGCAGGTTCAGATAGATGAGGCCTCGGTCGTAGCGTTTAATGACATGGACCGTGCGATGGAAGCTGATCCAGTAGCTGCCTACGATGTAGAAACTCAGGAGGAAGCTGATGAATTTCGGTAGGAGGGCGTAGATCTGGTTGTTCAGCTGGGAGGCAAGCAGGTCCTGCGGGACGCGGATGTCGATCGCAAGGAGCGTGATCGCGAACGCGAAGATGGCGTCGCTAAACAGCAGTACCCGTTCGACATCGATTCCTTGCACGGTTTGGCTTTCAGGATGTTTTAACGGCTTCGTTTCGGGCATGGCGGTCGTCACAATATGAGGTTGCTGCTTCTTTTTCTTTTCGTTAAAAGGAATGGTGAGAACCAGGAGAAGGGATATGACACGAGTACTGGTCTGAATATGGTTGACAGTTGATTCTTATCCGTCCATTGCAGAAATATCAGACGGTTCATGGGCGGGATGCCAGTCAAAATTGACCCAAGGTAAGTACAGACAGAACGTATGGAAGTAGCCAAGCGGAATCACGAGAAAGAGCGCGCTTCCATGGATCACTTCGGGTCCCTTCCCGTGATAATCATCCCAATAGTTACCGTCCCAATGGTTCCTCTGGAACCACCACGATTTATCGAAGTACGCGTGCTGACTATTGTGTATGAAATTATTGCAGGAGATGTTCACCCTGGAGCACAACCACGTTCCGATTCCGCGCGAATTGTTCGTCAACGTATTATACGAGATTCGGAGGCTGCTTGAATCAACAGCCTCGACCATAATCCCATACGCGCTCCCATTGATGGTGTTGTATTGAATCCGTGCATCAACCGTGGCAGCCGTAATCTCAATGCCAAAGCCAATGTTTGCATCAAACGTATTCCACAGCACCGACACGTTCTGGGCGCTCAACCGAATTCCGGTGCCGGAATTTCCTCTGAAGATATTCTCACGAACGGTCGAATTCTTCGCCCCCATGATCAACGCCTCAATGCCCTGTTCGAAATGATTCCGGAGAACAGACGCTTGAGAACAGTCTGAGGTGATTTCCAGAGCCGCCTTATCGCCTACAAATGTATTGTCCTCAACAAGGATCGGATCGGATTTATCGATATAGATTCCATTAAAGTTTCCAGGGAAGGCGTTATCGGCGATGACGATGTCGGAGACAGCGAAGACCCAGATTGCGTAACTCTCCCAGCCGGTGTTCAGAAAACACAAGCCTCTCACCTGCACGTGGTTGGCATAAATCGATACAGTAAGTGAATAATTCGTTGCCTCGTCATCGATGACGGTCGTGTCTCTACTTTCGCCAAGGAGCGTGATCGACGTGTTGACCACAACCGTCTCATGATACGGCGAAGAATCATCGTACACGAACACGGTGTCTCCATCAGAGGATGCATTCACCGCGTCCTGAATCGTCGTATAGTTCCCTGGCCCACTCCCACCCACATACAGCCAATGGCCTCTTGATGCTGTCAGCGAAGATGTCGCTGTATCCTGTGCAGTCGATGGAATTATTGCTGAACCGATAGAAAAGAGCATGATGCCGACCGCCAGCCTCTTTCTCAATACACTGGTTGTTTCCATTTCTTTTTACTCCTCTTATGTGGATTCTTAGTGTTTGATGTGAATGGACATTGAAATCGCAGAACCGAGGAAGAAACCCCCTGGACTCTGGTGAACCGGGGGTGGGTTCAAGTGCAGGAGCCTCATGATGCGAATACCCGTGAATCCAATGATATCGCCATAAAACGTACCATTGATGTTGTACACACCTGAAAGACCTATAGAGTGAATGGATCCTTTCGCGGATGGTGTAAAATCAATATGACTCATCAGACTGATTGGTTTCATCCAAAGACCGTAGAGAAAGAAGGCCATGGAGACCGCAGTGAGGAACGAAAACA
Source organism: Thermoplasmatota archaeon (assembly GCA_035543435.1). Taxonomy (GTDB): domain Archaea; phylum Thermoplasmatota; class E2; order DHVEG-1; family DHVEG-1; genus SM1-50. The sequence continues at coordinate 8,223 of DATKKD010000195.1, read as the reverse complement.
GGGTTACCGGGGCGATCCCAAAGTGATTATCAAGGAAGAAGAACAAACCGATGAAAAACAATATGGCAAAAAACGATGAGTACGTCGTGAAAGACCAAAAGTTCGCTCTATCGACATTGCCTGCGAGAAGGCAGAGCGTATTATTCGGAGTTCCTCGTTGGTTTCGGTCTAGGATTTTCTTGATGAATTCTTGGGTTTTCTCAGATGGCTCGCTCCCTATGATAAGTTGTTGTGCTTGTGCGATACTCATTCCTTTGGGTAATAACCCATAGGTGTTCAACTTCACAACTGCTTCCCTCACTATTGGAGCTGCTTCTTCTCTGGTTGTCGTCTGATTCAACCTTGCTCTGAACTCGGCAAGATACTCCTCAAGGTCTTGGTATTGTTCTTTGGTGAGTTTCACCGTGGTATCTGCATATCCCTGGATGCCGCATGCTTGGAAGGTTACTTCAACGAGGTCATTGGATGTATTCACGGCACTGGAGTTGATGCCTGGGGCGACTGCGACACCGAGGAACAGAAAGATGATGCCTATGACGATGGGTTTCTTCATTTCCATTATCTCAACCATGCCTTTCTAAATGATTTAGAGATGTAATAGAGGCCAATTCCAACCATGTGAATCTGACATGTCATTCCAAAAATCACATAAGTGTGATGCCGTGGCTAGTAACCATACACTTCTCATCCACAATATTGGATGTTTCAAAGTAGGAGGCGTTGGCGGATTACCCTCTCCTGACATTAATAAAAGTACTATCCCGCGAAAATAACGACTTTGAATTATCGAAGATATGAAAAGGTAAAGCAGAAGGTGTTTAATGGAATCTACTTTTTTAACATCGGATTGGAGTGTTCTAAGTGGCACACTGTTGTTTTTTTCAAAAACAGTTTTCATAGATATAGCATTGATGCTTGGAACAGTAACGATACAAATGAACAAGAGAATGATGCCAACCGCTACCCCTTTCCTGGGATATGGATTCTTTCGCATGTCTTTCTCCCCAGCCTCAAGTCAACGCATCAACCCGCCCTACGATGAAGTGTCGAGTAATGAAGGCTCTACTAGTATTTGTCGAGAAGGTGACCTTCTCGCCCCTCTCGTAATGGACGTAGTGTAACGGCCTAAAAAGGATCATTCGCAGATTGACCGCGTCGATGATACGGTACTCGTCCTCGCTCGTCATATTCGTGTACCTGCCGATAAGGAAGGCGTGCCGTAATTCACCCGCATAAAAGACCTGCGAGGGTGACGGGGTGCTCTCGTGTCCGAATCTATCTTTGAGTGTGACGTGTATCGTATAGGTCCCATTCTGCGACCAGGCGTGAGACGCGCAGATTGTCCCATTTGAGGGATAGGGGCCGAGCCAACCAGAACTACCCCCGTCGCCCCAGTCCCAAGTACAATATAACGGGTCTCCATCGAGGTCGGTTGTATTGAAGCAAAACGAATAGTTTGTGTCAATCAGGCCCAGGGCCGGCCCTGCAATGGGAGAGGAACTCGGTGGATGGTTATCATCAGCATTGAGTTTGAGGACGACACAACGAGATCCCGAACCTTTATTGACACTCCCTGTGCCGATAAAACCATTATCTGAGGTCTGTTGCACGCAGTAACATTGAGGGTTTTGCGAAGACAGATAGGACTGGTCCCAGACGACACTGCCATCGGGGTGTACTCGAACAAGCCTAAAGGGTGACCCCCCTAAGATATAATCACCATTAACGGTCTGAATGACAGTATACCCGCCCCCGGAGCCGTAAAAAGTCCGATTCCATTGTTCAACTCCATTTCCGTCTGTTTTCATCAACAGAAGACCGTTCCCGCTCTCATTCGAAGTGCCTCCCGCCACGATATACCCTCCATCGGAGGTTCGCTGTATTTCTCGTCCATTTACATGGGAATACTCTCTCACCCATTCCACGGTGCCATTCTCATCAATCTTCATCAAGCCCAAACTCCGATTGATATCGCCAGAAACGACATATCCACCATCAGTCGCAAGCGTGATAGAATACCCACGACTGCGATTCCCGTACGTTTTACACCATAGCTCATTGCCAAGAGCATCGGTCTTCATCACCAGGATATTATCAACAGAAGGATACCCACCCCAATACCCCCCCGTCAAAATGTACCCGCCATCCATGGTTTGCTTCACGCAATTCCCAACCCAAAAGTTTGAACCTCCGAATGTCTTGTTCCATTCTTCATTTCCATAGGCATCGGTTTTGATCAACCAAACCTCATCGGTCTCCCCCATGCCATAGGGTATTGCGAGACCATCGACCTCATCGCCTCCTTGGAAGTTCCCCACGAGTGTTGCGTGTCCTGTGTTGACATCGACGGTGTATAGTCCGCCTTCGGTGGTGTAGGCTGCGAGATATAAGATGCCAGTGTCTTTGTCGAATCCCATTCCCTGCGCGTAGTTGCAGTCGATGCCAGTTTGACCAATCAGGGTTGCTGCACCAGTGGAGAGATCGATCTTGTAGATGGCATCAGAGGCGATGTCATGCCCGTATGCGTTCCCCACGGCATCGATTGTCATATCAATCATGAGACCACCAGTGATATTGAATGGTCCGATCAAGGTTGTCGCCCCCGTAGTCATATCAACTTTATAGAGATCTGAACTATCGCAACCATACATGGTATTACTCAGATCGTCATACCCGATACCAAACAATGGAGTCGTGCCGCCGATGAGAGTCATTTCACCTGTCGTGTAATCGACAGTGTAGAGGCCTCCAGAGAAACAGACAGCGTACCAAACGTTATGAGCAAAACATCCTCCGCTAATGAAATCTGGTGCTGTATTAGGCCCGATATAGTTTAACACACCAGGGTTGTCTGGATCAAACCAGACGGAGTTATAACCAGGGTATACATCGAATGCGAAACACCCGTCAAATGAGCCCGTAAATGTATCATGCCTTCCGGTGATAATATATCCGTTATCACTGGTGACTTCCACCCAGTTCCCTGAATTATATTCGCCTCCAAAAGTACGATTCCACAGCTCATTCCCGTTTTTGTCAACGTTCAGTAAATACAATGGATAATAACCATCACCGCCGGTGTAACCCGTTATGATGTATCCGCCATCAGGGGTTACCTTGATACAGTTACCGCCGGAACGATCCATTGGTGGATGAGCAGAATAGGTTCTATTCCATTCTTCATCTGGTGGGGCACCACGAAGGTCCCCTGTATTCATCCTCTTCGAAACGGCTACATTGCCTGTGGTTGGAATGGTGCTCATCACCACAAACGAAAGAACGGCCCCGACCGCTAACCATTTCCTAAGAACTGAAATTGTTTGCATTGCTATCCTCCCTTATCTAAATTCTAACATAGACGTTCCACTATAAAAACGTAACCAGAGTGGATGATTCTTTATGAAACAAATGTAATCAAATGTTATACTATAATCAGACAAGCATTGACACGGTTTTTTCTTGAGTGCAAAAAGAAAAAAAAAGAAGAGGTGAGGGGAGCTAGTACCCCAGTAGCTGTCGTAGGACCGGGAACGCGTTGGGGAATCGTTCGAATAGCTTCTCCCAGAAGGGAATTACGGGAACGTCGCTTGTGTATGGCATTTTCACTGCTAGCGTCGCCCATGCGCTTTGGTTTAATGCTCTATCCTCGACTCTACATTTAATGGTGTAGTCTCCCTTCTTCGTCCAGGCGTGAGTCAATTGGATGGTAGACCCAGAAGGCGAAAAGGCAGTCCAATCAGTGGTCGTGTTGTCCCCCCAGTCGACGAAGTAGCTGAGGTTGAATCCATCAGGGTCTGTCGCGGTGAAATTAAATGTGTGAGGTTGTTTTATCTTTCCGCTTGTGTCACCAGTGATGATAGGCGCGTTTGGCTTGGTATTCCCCATCCCATACCAGTTTGAAATCCCAACGGAAACGTTGTCGACAAGCGTTTCGATGTATCCTTGTCCCTTACCGTAGTCAAGGCCGATCTGCCACCAGGACCATGATGCGGAGGAGGTCCAATGCTGCTTAATCTGCCAACCCCATGACCAATTTGTCTGTAGCCCTGTCGCATTCCAATAATACCATACTAGGGTGAAATACAACCCATACAGATCAGGCGCGGAGATTTCGGAATAGGCCCAGACCGTCCCATTCAGAGGGAACTCTCGTATCCGTAATCCATGGTCTTGCCAGCCATTGACCCAATCAGTCGTGATCGCCACATCTAAACTTACGTTTGTGCCCGTGACCGAGGGGTGCTCTGTTTGTCTAGCATATCCGATGTTCACAGTCTCCCCGAGAGCTGGCAACACCGCGGATGCTAGCATCAGCGTTATTACTACTCCTTGTAGTATTCTTGTTTTCATTTTTTTCCTCCTTTTTTTTCTCTCTTTTCTTTTCTCGTTCTTCATCTTTTAGGAAGCGTATCCTCCTATCAGCAGACTCGGGTCGCCAAAGAGTATCCATTCGCTGGCTGTTTTACAATCCCATGGATGGCTCATCCCCGGGAATTTTGTAAGATATTCACTGATGGCTTGACCCCATGCATCGCCGAGGTGATGCACTCCTTCGATCCCATACGCATGGAAGAACCTGCTGTCGAGGTACCCGCTAAAGTATTCAATGCAGTCAGGAGTACTATCGTTATCCCAGCCGTAGGTCGCGCACCATTCCACCCCTGTGTAGCCGATGGTCGCGATTGATCCACCACCGTTTTTTCGTGTCATCCACCAGCTCCAGCATTCTGGTGTCGGGATGTACACGAATGGATTTTTGATCCAGTCAAAGAGGCTGATGTTGAACTCGCTGTTATGACACGCTGCGATGACGCAAACCGGGAGCTGATACCCGTTGTGCAGCGCCGGCATCTGATAAATATTAAGCCCCTTGGGTGGATTCGTCCAATTGTAGTCGTGCACCCAATGCGTTCTCCACAACGTGGGATTACCATGACCTGAGAAGTAGAGGAACCCACAGCCTTTATTGATCTCGCGGAGAATGTACTTAGGTTCGGGTATATGGCTAGGATCTGACTCTCGGAAGGACGCCCAGAGGCGTGTCGCGTTGAAGCCTGGTAAATAACTCACCGCTGTTGCCCCCATGACCTCACCCTCATAGTAATCTTGACCGAGGGGTGGCCGATCGTCAAAGGAGTCACCGCCGACCACGACGATTCGGTTGAACCAGGATGGGTCCGCCGCGGTTTTTTCGTACTGAATAATCTTCTGCACCGAGATTTTCACTTCGTTTATATTCTCACAGGGGAGTCTACCAACGTAGACATCAGGGTATAAATCCAGGATATCCTTTGCATCAAGGTTCCATTCCGCGAAGATACCGTCGTGGTTACTGTCCCAATCATCAAAGACGGTGTCATTTCCGACCACCTTATAGATGTCAGCATAATAGAGATCGGTGAGGAATCCCTGTTCTTCGTCTAGCCCAAGGAGGTTGCTGTACCTCACGGGGACGTACCAAGATGAATCCTTCGATTCGAGCGAGCCGTCGACGCCCCAGTTCCCGAACAGCATCGACTTCTTCCCACCAACCAGTAAAACATAGGTGATATTCCAGTTCTCAATAGCGTCTTTGATGAAGTACTTTATTTTTTCGGGCTCATCCCTCCCCGAATATTGGCTGTAGATCGATTCGGTGGTTTTTAGGACAGTCCTGATACCAGAGCTGTTTTTATGGACAATGAGCGGCTGAAGAGCACTCGAAAACTTCTCAGGGGCGATAATGACCAAATCGTACTTATCACCAACGATGACGGGCTTTGAGGGCGGTTCAAAGGATACATTAATGATTACTCTCCCAGCAGCAGTAAGGATGTTGTCAGCAGGGATGTATTGGATCGGATAGCACTGGAGGTCCATGATGATGACATGGGTCCTTTTGTCTAACCCAGCATGGAGACTGTATGTATACTGTTGCGATGGGTAGAGGGCATGGGTTCCATATATGGTTTGGTCTTCTGTTATTTGTTCGTTTAAAGAATTGTCCGAGACGGGTGTTGCCGTTGGCATAATTTTCTTTGTAAGAGAATACTGTTTTATTTCGGAAAACGTCACCTGGACGTTCGTGATTGCTGTGCCAAAGGGAAAGGTATATGTTTTTGTAAGGCTCGGAAGAACGGGGTAACCAGGGTTTTGAAGATACCCGTTTGATTCTTTTAACCCGATGCTAAGATAATCGTGCTGATAGTCACTGATGACAGGTTCAGAGAATATGATTGTCTCTGTATGGTTTCTTAGCTTTGACTCTGATGAAAGTGCTTGAAAGGCCCCTGCAGCTCCAATACCACCTAGGACGAACAATCCTACAATCATGCATGATAAAATTTTCCGCATATCTTTTGCCTCCAAGCTAAAATAAATAGTTAACGGTTTATAAAACTTTTGATAATGAAAAGCATTGACACGGTTTTCATTCGTGGGTAAAATAATTAATAAAAAAAAGAAAAAGAGGTCTATGTCCTGTTTATCTAAGAGGCCCCATAAGCTGGACGAAAGGCCCCATCAACAAGAGTCTATGAGCGTGATTGAGTGTTCCGTCGATGTGAATATAAATCTTGGCAAATCCTGCACCGATGGGTATCCTTTGGATTCTCTCTGACGATTGAGGTTCAAGTGAAGGGATCGTACCATTCTGTGTTCCTCCATAAAAAATCAGGCCCAGAGTCATGTTAATCGTGTAGTCCCAGCTGATGTTGGTAACTGTTTCATTACCAGAATTCGATATCAAGAAAGAGACACCCCAACCGCCCTTGATAAAACTGACACCGACTGGATTGTTAAGGATTGTTATGGTATGCGGATCAGACCAGACGCTCTCCGTTCCGTTCGGATCCTTGAGCTTCACTCTGATTTCGTAGACCCCTGCATGCATCCAGGCGTGCGATGCCTCAGTCGTTTGACCGGGCGGAAAAGGACCCAGCCAACTGGACATATTCCCATCACCCCACTCCCATATTACGTAATATTCATCACCATTTGGATTAACAGGAAGATCAAAAAAGAAGGTGTATTCAACCCCCACGTATCCTTCCGACGGCCCATACGGACCGTTCAGAAGATTTTTAGTGGCGATGCCTGCAACAGTCCCTACTCCGCTGAGAACGAAAATCCCCACAACTGCTATCGAAATGATTTTTTTCATATTCTTTTCCCCACAATTACAATTCTAAAAGACGGTCCCCCTTTAAAAACATATCCAAGTCGAAAAACAATTTATGCAACAAATGTCTATTAAAAATAAAAAAAATTTAAATAGTCGATGATATGTTAGGATATCATCCCATCTTGGCTGTTCCCCTGATGTTTGAAAAGGGAAAAGAAGCGAAGGAGGAAGAACAAGAAGGAAAGGGAAAAGAAGATCGACGGTATCTTCTGCATAGTAACCTCCATTTTTCCCTTTCCGTTTATTTTTTGAAATGATTCGTCTTCATTCTCCCTCAGAAACAATCGCATTCAACGGAACGTGTTGACACGATGTTCTTTTAAAAAGGAAAATGAAAAAAAAGGGGTTAGTACCCCAGCAGGTGTCGTAGGATCGGGAAAGCGGCGGGGAATCGTGCGAAAAGCCATGACAGAAACGGGTGGTCCGGCGGCTCATAGGACATCGGCATGCTCACATACAGGGTGCCCCAGTCACTCTCATCGCCATGGGTATCTTTCGCTTTCGCCTTTATCGCATACGTTCCTTGTTTCGTCCAGGTGTGCGATAGGGTGATGAGCTCCCCTGACGGGTACGGCCCCATCCAACTGCTGTTCATATGATCGCCCCAGTCGACAAAGTAGGAGACGTTGTCACCGTTCGGGTCTGTCGCTGTGAAATTATAGGCGGTGGCAACCTTTATTTTGGCTTTTACAGGACCTGCGATGGTGGGCGGGTTCGGTGGATCATTCGAGGTGCGATCCGGTAAATGGCCACCGTAGTTCACGCCGAGGGCGGCTGGGGTCGGCGAGGACCAGTTCGCCTGGACGAAATGAACCATGGGGTCTCCGTACACCACGTACTGCAGGGAGGTGTCAGGGTTCTGCTGATGCGGCGTCTGAGGTGGGTAGAGTTTTGCGACGCGCGCAGTCGCGTACGTCGCTGCCTCACCGATGGTGAAATTCAGATGGCTCACACAGTGAACGAAGAGGTTCCACCACCAGCCTGATCCGTCGAAGGACACGCTCGTGTAGCTCCCAAAGGATGCCGCCCCGCCGTGCAACAAGAGGATCTCGTTCATCGCC
>DATKKD010000194.1:0-1197 GCA_035543435.1 Thermoplasmatota archaeon | reverse complement strand
TCTCGACGCCTCGGTTGGGTCTTGCAGGAGACTATTGATGGTAAGACTCTGTTGAACTTCATCGGTAAGGGCACTTTCAAAAAGCATGTCATAGAGCGCCTTTCTCGATCGATCCAGATCTTCCTTGCTCGCTTGTGGGCTCAGCTCTTGAGCAACGTCACGCGAAATGACCTTTTCGTCGACCGTAATTTTCGTAAACATGACGTGGTTCAATTTTATGTTCTGTACGCCGCGATCAATGAGGGAACGAATCATGGAGTCAACGTCAAGAGAACTAGCTGCAAGTACATACACCTCAAGAAATGACTCGAGCTCCTTCATGGTGAGTCCCCGGTAAAAGGAGACCGATTGGAGCCCGACATTTTTAAAATGCGATATGACCCTGGATACATTGACCCGAGGATCGAGTGGTTCCTCATCGACAAAACACTGCTCACGGTGCATGGAAAAGACTAGCGGCGAGACCTGGTCCAGAAGTTTTCCGGCCATCTGATACAAGATATCAGATGACTGTTTGACATAGGGGTGATCCGGCTTGTACATCGTCGCGCGGGTAAGTAACATCGCGAGATGTCGGCCGAATCGATCCGAATCCGACTTATTGATTTTTGGTTTCTTCACCGGCGTCTCCGCTGATGCTCATTTCACGTGCCGCATCTGGTAACCGTTCAAGGCCTCGAGAAACTCGGCGCAACTGGGATAGCGTTTTTCGGGATCAAAGGATAACGCTCTCAAAAGAAATTGGTCCACCTCCGAGTGGAGCAGAGGATTGATCTGGGACGGGGGCTTCTGGAATAGATGCTGTTCCACTCGGAACTTGATCTTGAGTAGCTCTTCCCATGTCACGGAAGCCGATACGGGAAGACTTGGTACGAGCATCTCGTAGAGCATCATCCCAACAGCGTAGATATCAGCTCGGCCATCTACGCGGCCGCGCCACATTTGTTCGGGGGCCATGTAAATCGGAGTTCCGGCTCCAACTTCTTGCTGAGAACCACGAGTTGTCGTAGCCAACCCAAAGTCTGTTATGAGCGGCCGGCCTGTATCGCTCTCCACGAGGATGTTTGCCGGTTTGATGTCTCTGTGCACGATATCGTGGCGGTGAGCGTAATCGAGGGCGGTGAGGACCTCTGTGGTTATTTTCAGAGTTGTTGCAATGGGGAGAATACGCTTCGAAGGCAAGACATGCTTTCTTAT
>DATKKD010000193.1:0-2616 GCA_035543435.1 Thermoplasmatota archaeon | reverse complement strand
GCACGCAGACGTTTGAGGCCGCTCACCTCGCCGCTCTGCTCCCGTCGGAAGCTGTAATGGGTGAGCTCGTACAACCGCAGGGGCAGGTTCCGGTAGGAGATCGTCATGTCGTGCGCGATCATGTACTGCCCGAAGCACGCGGCGAACCGCAGGAAGAAGTCTTTGTCCGATTTCACGGTGTACTGCCGCGCTGGGAATTTCTTGACATACTCGCCGAGCGCGGGGTGCTCCATGTCGTACATAATGGGTGTCTCTACCTGCATGCCGCCGATGTCCCGCACCATGTTGTTGATGTGTTGTTCCAGGAGACCTTTGATGAGGCGCCCTTTCGGGTACCATCGGAAGTTCCCGGAGTCGCTCGCTGGCTCGTAGTCCACGAGCTCCAGGGACTGCATCATCTTGACGTGCGGTGGTTCACCAACCACCTTCCTGGTTCCACTGCTCTCGTACTCATACAGCAGGCGGAGCTCCTCATGATTTTTAAAATCGAATTTCTCCGCGGGGACCAGGTCACCAGACGGGGTGAGGATACACCATTCGGAGACAATCTCTTTCTCCTTCTCGACCGCCTTCTTCTCCTTCCCCGGGATGATTTCCTTGGAAAGCTCGGACAGTGGATGTCCTTTGCATTTGATGGTGAATCCTTTGTACCAGCCGAACGGCGATCGCTTCACGATAAAACCGCTCTTCTTCACCGCTTGCTCAAGCGACACCAGAATCTCTTTGCCTGCCTTCGCACCAGCAAGATTGGAGGACAGATGCGCGTACGGGTACAGCATGATATTGCTGACTTTCAGCTGCTCAGCGGTGGTGATGATCTCCCGTGCTGCATCTTCAACAGCCTGCGCTGGAGCTTCCTCATCGACCTTTTCGACGGCGATGAACACCACGAGCGCCTCGTCCATCCGGTCCTTCATCGTGGTGATGTCTTCAGGGTGAGGAATCGCCTGTTGTTTGACCTCGTATTCGATAAAGTCACTGTGGATAAGGAGTAGTTTCATGGAATCGACCCAGTAAAACAATCATTGTTTTTAAAACTAGTGTTTCCACAGACAATATGGGGGAGGCGGCGGAGGTGTAAACTCCGAGATTAAAAAATTTTTTGGTTATACTTGCAATCCCATCTCTCCGCCTGACCATTGAATAGCACATGCTATATAAGAATATTTCGAAAATTTCTGGTTTTATCTGTTAATCAAAATTTTTTCTCCTGAGCCATCGTGATAAAAAGCACCATGCTGGCACGGTTGCTTACAAAAACCCGAGCGCCTCTTCGATCCGACCCATCTCTATCCCTGTGGTCATGTTGCCGATGATTGCGCCATGGGTGTTCGCGACAAGGCCGCTGCCGATCATGGGGAATCCGTGGTTCACGGTGCCGATCATGACCTCGACATCGAAGACCTTCTCCAGCACCTGTTTCTCCTCTTTCGTCACCTTTGGGTGGCACAGGCATCCGTTGTTGGTGACGACCGCTGCCATGCCGACCGTCCCGAGCTGCGCGATCGTACCTTTGTGGACCGGCACCCCGAGCGTTTCGCTGATCTTTTTCACGGTCGCCTGCTTGAGGTCAGGGTGAACGAGCGCCCCGTGGTCGTTGGCGAGGATGTCGTTGCCTGCGGCGTTGATCACGTCTTTTATCGGAAAAACCGTCAGTCCTTGGCCTGTGATGAGCTTTTGTGTGCTTGCATCAGCAAACTCCGTGATCACCGCGCCGTGCGAGTTCAGCATCAACAGGGAGCCGATGATCGTGGAGTCAGCGATGCATAGCTCGACGACTTTGGCTCCAAGCACAGAGCCTATCGTGCGTTTCGTTTTCTTCGACAGGCTTTTTTGTAAAAATGCGATTGAGTCATTGGCCCGGCAGTAGATTCCGATGTTCGGGTTCTCGTTGAAATCGAGTACTTCAAGATGAGCTATTTTTACACTACTCCTGTTTTTCCTGTGATTTTTTCACAGTATTTAAAATTAACTTCTCTTTCTATGTCCTTTACAGAGGGGGTTTTTTACTAACCAATCCTCGTGAGGTTCCAGAGGTCGTTCGCTGGGGTGGAGGTCATGAGAAGCACGGTGTCGTCCTTGGAGAACGTATAGGTATATGCCATCGTGTTGTTACCTCTGGTCTTCATCAGCTTACCATTGATAAGGTCCCAGGTTCCGTTGTCGTGGATTAACGGGAGCACGGCAAGGTAGGTTCCGTTTGTGTAGAATGTAATCGTTGCCGGGACTTTTCTCGTAAAATTACCTGCCCAGGAGTACGTCCCGTTCCATGAACCGATGAATTTCTCCTTGTCACCCCCCACGGTGGTGCAACCACTGAGGAGCAAACATCCGACCGCAAGGATAATTACGGGAAGTAGAGTCCTTTGGTTCATGCCATTAACACGTGGAGGTACACTTAAGAGTGCTTTTAAAGCATTCTCTAAAGGCCGGTCCGTATCGTTTCTCCTAGGAATTCACAGGTGCGATAGTTTTTTAAACAGCGAATCCATTTTTAATTATTAGGGGATAATTATATGAACAAAAAAATACCAAGCATTATTTGTTGTATGGTGATGATTGTTGTTGCAGTGCTACCGCATATCGGTGCACTCACGAGCATGAATGCAACCAAGG
>DATKKD010000192.1:0-1764 GCA_035543435.1 Thermoplasmatota archaeon | reverse complement strand
CTTTCTGACATGTAGGGATAAATATGATTCTTAAAAATAAGATTCAAGAACGAAAGGAAGGTGATGGCGAGCGAGGCGCGGTTCCCGGGGACTCGCGTACCTCTGTACCGCACACCACGTGAGTCGGCTTAACTGCTGGGTTCGGGAACATCAGAAACCGGACCGACTGCGAGCCAGGCCGATGTACTCGGATCATATTCGGTGGAAAATGCACAAAAAGGGAAGGTTGACTTTTATGTACGGATGGTAAACATATATATCCCGATGACTATAGTACCTGATGCCATGACTGAAACGGTCCGCAGCGGGAAGCATGAGGCCGGGTGGATCACGATCTCAGTCGACGAGTACGAGTCCATGCGCCGCACCATCGAAGTCCTCTCGGATCGCAACCTGATGGAGCAGATGAGAGAGGCAAGGAAGGGCCATCTCAGAACGCGTGATTTCGAGGAAGTTGCCAAGGAACTCGGAATCTAAAATTCGTCCTTGTGTTTTATCGCTTCAATAACCACGACTCTGTTCTGAAAATCAATGGAATAGATAATCCTGGAACTGCGTTCAAAATAGAGCTCCCAGAACCCGTGAAGAGCACCACGGAGCGGTTTCCCATGGATATCAGGGTTATCAGCTAATTTCCTGATCTTCGCCGCGAACCGCTTCTGGATCTCCCGATCATACCTCCTCAAACGTTCCTCGGCAGGTTCACGGATCAGGATTTTATATCCTGGCACTCGTTCGCACCTCCTCGGAATACAGAGGATAAGCAGTATCGGATTTACTGACTATAAGTGGTTTCTCATGATGAAGGAAAATAGCTTTAAATGACGTTTTGAGAGTAAGGTGATAGCAGCGAGGTGTGGTTCCCGGGGACTCGCGGGATACCAGGATCAGGATACCACACGTCGACTAAACGAGACAGGCGGGGTTCTGGGCAGGAGGATCCGGACCGACGCGAGCCAAACCATCCTATCTCAATATTTCCGGTAGATGGTGCTCCGATGTCCGATTTCAAGCACGAACACGATAAGCCGGTCGTCCTCGATGCTCATAATCGCCCGGTATTCACCGATCCTGAAGGAATAGAGGGGAGATTTTTTCGAACCCTTCAGCTTTTTCACGAAGGAATAGGGGTTTTCCTTGATGCCGGATATCGCCCGGATGCAGGCCTGGGCGATATTCGGAGGGAGGTTCTTGAGATCCCTTCGAGCCCTCGTGGTGTAGATGACCGAAAAGGTCATTCAACACCGAATTCCTTCCTGATTTCCTCTTCGGTATGGAGCCTGCCCTTCCTGATGTCCTCAAGGGCCTCCTCTATACCCTCGATGGTCTCCTCGGAGAGGGGCTCCTCGTCGATCCGGGATTCGACGAGTCGCTTGATGACCTCGTTGTAGGACTCCCTCGGGTGTTTCTTCAGGAGGTCCAGGTGCTCCTTCACGTCGGGCTGGAGCTGGATGGTGGTGGGGGGCATATGGGTAGTTATAGATAGTCATAGATGATTATAGTTTCGACGTAAAACCTTTGGTATAAATGCTGGCAATAACCCGAAAAGAACCCGGTAATAAGGAAGGTGATGGCGAGCGAGGTGTGGTTTCCGGGGACTCGCTGGAAATCAGGACCAGGACACCACGTGGGCAAGGTGATACAGGACGGTTCGCAGTCCGGCTGATGAGGACCGGCAGCAAACCTGAGCATTCACCTCACTCACAAGTGGCAACGATCTCTCTTCTCACGATCCTTTAATCCTGATGTTAAAATCAGCTGACG
>DATKKD010000191.1:0-2905 GCA_035543435.1 Thermoplasmatota archaeon | reverse complement strand
GATGTGGTCGTGGTTGAAGCGCAGGTGACCGAGAATATCAACCCGGGGGACTGGTATGCGTCGGAAGGGGCGTTTCCGCCACGACCGGGTCTTTAACCTGGCACAAGGGCACGAGAGATCGTGTCCTTCTTTTTTTGTGGTAAAATAGAACTTTTGTTCTAAGAATGCAAGTGTATACCCAATCGGGGAATTGTCAAGAGAAAAACAAAACCCGCGACGGGTCAGGCCGGTGGACAACATGTGAATGGACATTTGCACTGATTGCAGGGGATCAAATAAAACTGACCCCCAAAGACGTATAATGATATAAATAAAATTGAATCACACTCCGTCTAATTACCTGATTATTTAGGTAGTTAGACGGACAGCCTATAAGCCGTTAGGCTGTCCACATAAGCAATAGTTAGGTGGCTCTTGAGCAATTTACGCGGTTTATTAACGCGATTTCAATTACAGGTACTACTCACAAAAGGAGATTCCGTATGGCTCACTTGATCTACATTGCGAACTTGTCACTCGACGGCTACACCGAGGACATGGAAGGCAAGTTTGACTGGACCGACCACCCAGACGAGGAAGGGTTCAGATTTATTACCAACCTCGTACGTGCGACCGGCACTCATCTCTATGGACGTCGAATGTATGAGACCATGATGGTTTGGGAGACCAACCCTAACTTAGCCGCTGAGTCTCCCCTCAATCGCGACTTCGCCGAGATCTGGCAGGCTGCTGACAAAATCGTGTACTCCAGAACGTTGGAGGCTGTATCCACTCGCAAGACGCAACTTGAGCGAAACTTCAATCCGGAAGCCATTCGACAACTAAAAGAGGCTGTCGAACAGGATATCCTCATCGGTGGTCCTGAGCTGGCTGCCCACGCCTTTCGATCAGGGTTGATCGACGAGTGTCATCTGTTCCTCGTACCGATCATAGTGGGAGGCGGCAAACCAGCCCTGCCTGACAACGTGCGATTGGAGCTCGAGCATTTGGAGGAGCGCCGCTTTGGAAATGGCGCGGTTTTCCTCCGTTATCGAACAAAGCAGGGAAAAGCCACCTAACACAGCGTGCACCCGACTGGTGGGAGTCACCGCGTTTTCAGGCATGTTTCTGGGCCCAAGCCTGGTTCCGGCAAAGCAGCGTTGTCCCGTCCCACCCACCAGCGGGTAACGCGAGCCGTTGAGACTGTCGAAAAAGTGGGGGTGATTCGCGAAAAACGAGCAGGTTCGGTATACTCCAGGCAAGCACACAGAGTAGAGGAACCTATGCCGCGCTATAAAGCCTATAACTATGACCAATTGGTAATGCTCCCCATTTCCCTGGATCACCAGCTTGTTCCCGGAACGCTGGAGCACACGATCAACGAACTGGTGGAAAAGCATATCGATCTCTCGGTATTTGAAGGGCGATACAACAACGATGAGATCGGCGCAACCGCCATTCATCCTAGGGTCCTGCTCAAGATCATTTTGCTCGCCTACTCCAAGGGCATGATCAGTTCCCGGCAAATGGAGCGGGCTTGCGTAGAAAACATCCTGTTCATGGCGCTCGCCTGCGGCTACTTCCCCGATCACAGCACCATTGCTCATTTTGTTTCTTCGATGCAAAAGGAGATCGAGAGTGTCTTCAGCAATGTTCTCCTGGTCTGTGATGAACTCGGCTTGCTGGGTGGTACCCATTTCAGTCTCGATGGCGTGAAACTGTCTGCCAATGTCTCCAAGGAATGGAGTGGCACTTTCGAAGAGCTCAAGCACAAGCGCGATAAGCTGCAGAGCAAATTAGAGCAGCTGCTTGCCGAGCATGTTCGGGCAGATAACCAACCCGAACTCGATCTGGAACGCCAAAAGAAACGAGAAAAGCGGCTCCAGCTCCAGGTGGAGCGCCTGAACGAGTTCCTGCAAAAGGAACAGCCCAAGAAAGGCAGCGAGGGCAACGAGATCCAAAGTAATATCGTGGATAACCAATCCGTGAAAATGCCCACCTCTCACGGCGTGATCCAAGGCTACAACGCACAAGCCCTGGTGGATTCCAAGCACCAGATCATCCTGGCCGCACAGGCTTTCAGCAGTCAGGATCACGAGAATCTCGCACCGATGCTGGAAGGCGCAAAAAAGAATCTGTGCTACATCGGCAAGGACCAAACCTATTTCCAGGGAAAACAACTCACCGCAGATAGCAATTATCACTCTTTCAAAAGCCTGACCTTGTGCCAGGATGAAAAGATCGACGCGTACATCCCCGACATCCAATTTCGAAAACGAGAGGAGCGCTTTGCGGAGCAGAAACGCTTCAAGGACGGCGTCCACGGCAGGCAGCGACCGGACGCGAAGCCAGACCTCTTCACCGCAGAAGACTTCTCTTTTGATGCAAGCAAACAAGTCTATCTCTGCCCACAGGGGAAAGAACTGACCTGTCATGCCCACAACCAGATTAACCGCTATCGTCTGTATGATGTTTACCGTGCCCGTCCGGAAGATTGTGCCGCCTGCCCCTTGCGATCGAGGTGCTTGAGCAAACCCAACACATCGCGCAGGTATCTTTCCATCCAACAAGTTGAGGAGCACGAGACCAATTTGATCGACGAGATGAAGACCAAAATTGATAGTCCACAGGGCAAACGGATCTATGCCAGACGGCTGGGGATTGTCGAGCCGGTCTTTGCCAATATTTGTGTCCAAAAACACATGAACCGCTTCACCTTACGGACCAAGTTGAAAGTGGATGTACAATGGAGGTTGTTCGCCCTGGTACACAATATCGGAAAGATCCACACTTTTGGAGCGATCCACTAACCCCTGACAGAGAAAAAAACGAAAAACCGCCTTCGGCGGTAGAAATTGGTCTCTCGACCGGCCTTTGGGTAGGAAAGGCTCTCGATAAAATCAGTTTTTCGACAGTCTCGTTGGGC
>DATKKD010000190.1:0-12987 GCA_035543435.1 Thermoplasmatota archaeon | reverse complement strand
CCTTGTACCGACCGAGAAGGAACTCACCGTGCTGCGGAAGCAGCTGGAGGAAAGCAAGGCGCTCACCCAGGAGCTTGCGGGCGTCATCCACGGGGTGGCAGACAGGCTCCCTGCGTTTACTCGTGAGACCGAGTACATCGGACTGTCATCGAAACACGAGTACGCCTTGTACGACGGGATCATCACGTCCACGGACGACGGCTTACATCCCGCGTATCGGAACTACAAAGAAGTCATGCAGGAGTACCTGGTCCCTCACTCGACCGCGAAATATTCGAAACACGCGCGCGAGTCGTACATGGTCGGAGCGCTCGCCCGGTACAACATCAACGCTGACAAGCTGCACAAGTCCGCGAAAGAGGTCGCCGCGATGTTCGGGTTGAAACCGATCACGTATAATCCGTTCCTGAACACGATCGCGCAGCTCGTGGAGTTCGTCCACAGCCTTGATGATTCGATTTCCTTAATTGATCAGTTGCTCGAACACGGCGTCAGGAACGAAAAACCGGTGAAGACCAGCGCCAAGGCCGGCCGTGGGGTCGGCATCGTCGAGGTTCCCCGAGGGATTCTTGTCCATGATTACACCCTGAACTCCAAGGGGTACTGCACGAAGGCGAACTGCATCATCCCCACGAACCAGAACCATGCGAACATCCAGCTGGACATGGAGAAACTGGTCCCCGAGATCCTTGACAAGCCCGAGAAGGAGATCGAACTGACCCTGGAGATGCTGGTGCGGGCGTACGACCCGTGCATCTCATGCTCCACACACTAAGCAGGGAAAAAGTATTTACCCACTCAGCATGTTTTGATGAGGTCCGTCTGATAGATCTTGACTTTCTGCTCCACGAGCGAGCCACCATGCGAATCCATGGCTACCACCAGCGGTCCGAAGTTCTTCATTTGGAGGATCCAGATTGCTTCCGTCATCCCAAGCTCCTCGAGCCAGTAGACACGAACCACCCGAGTGACGTTCTCTGCTGCGAGTACGCCAACACCCCCTGGATAGACGGTGTATACAGAGGTATAACGCTTTAAGGAGTCCGCGGTTTTCTTTCCCATCCCACCTTTTCCGATAATGATAGGCACATGAAATTTCTCGATCACCTTGTCCTCGAACA
This sequence comes from Thermoplasmatota archaeon, assembly GCA_035543435.1. GTDB lineage: Archaea > Thermoplasmatota > E2 > DHVEG-1 > DHVEG-1 > SM1-50. The sequence goes on along the minus strand of DATKKD010000190.1, from coordinate 11,866 downwards.
GCTCCATTCTGCTGCTCGTGGTTGGCCCTGCGGAGACGACCGTCCACTTCTTATTCTGTTGTTTCATGAGGGGACCACAGTGGTATAACGCCATCTGGGAGGGGTTGAACGGAAGCTCATCCGCATCCTTTTTCAGCAGCAATTTATGGGCTGCATCGCGTGCGGTGAAAATTGGTCCTGACAAGTAAAGGATATCCCCAATCCGTAACTTTTTAATCTCTTCCCTGCGCACTGGTAAATGAAGACGGTATTCCATCTAGTGCATCTCCCACGTGCCGTCTCGGTGGATGACCATGGTCGATCGTCGGTTCGCCCAACATTGAATCACAAGGCCAACCGGTAGGCTTGCAGGATGCCGATGAGCTTTTTCGATGTGCACATCAAGGACTGTGGTCTTCCCACCAAGACCCATGGGTCCGATGCCGCTCCCATTGATTTCTTCGATCAATTCTTGCTCTATGGTCGCAACCTTCTTCTCCTTATGGCGTTCTCCGATAGGTCTCAGCAACGCTGTTTTCGCAAGCATCATCGCCACGTCCGCGCCCCCGCCGATGCCGACACCCACCGTAGTCGGCGGGCAGGGTCCTCCCCCCGCTCTGATGATTTCCTGGACAACGAATTGTTTGACGCCGGGTATGCCGACGCTGGGGTTGAGCATCACGAGTCTGCTCATGTTCTCGCTGCCGCCTCCCTTCGGGAAGGCGGTGACCCGAAGGTCTTTTCCAGGACTAAGCTTCCAGGTGATCGACGGGACATGCTCGCCAGTATTGTCCTCGCTGTTACGGTCGGTGAATGGATCGACCGTATTCGGCCGTAAAGGGATGTCGATGGTCGCTTTCCTCACTGCGCTCGTAATGATTTCCTCGATTGTTGTCCTATACGGAGACTCGGTGCCGACGGTGACAAAGAAGGTCTGGATGCCGGTATCCTGGCACATTGGACGCCCTGTTTTTTTCGCATGAGCAATATTCTTTAAAATTGTTTCCAGCTGAAGTTTTGCAAGCCCGTCCTCAAGGGAATATGCGTACTTAAGCGCCAGGGTGACATCATCGGGTAACTCGGTCTCTGCCTTTTTTATGAGTGCGATGATCCCTGCTTCGACATGTTCCTGGTTCATGACGACACGTTCGGTGATTCCACTAAATCGAATCGCCCCTCAAAAGTTTTTTCTCTTCGATAATGGGATGCAGACCTGGGAGAAACACAGCGTGCTTCAACTTGATTTTGTGGCTGTTTTTCCTTCCGTGACCAATGGGATGGTGAGGCTTCCTGCGGGCATGACGATGACGTGCGGCTCCATACCTTTCCCTTTGATAGTTCGTACTGCATCATGAATCGCGGTCTGAGCATCATGATAGGGAGTGAACATCGCTTTGCGTATGATGTCGTCCTCAAGGTCGGTAACCGCCCAGATCTGGGCATAGGTCGCGATTTCTGCTATCTTTGCTGCCTTATGATACCCGAGTTTGTACTCTTCCTGCAGGATGTCGAGGATCGCCTGCGGCGTCCGTGCTTTGCAGAGTAGTTTTAAGAAGTTGTCTTCGCCCACGCCCATGCGGCATTGCGATACCAGAATGATGATGCCGCCATGTTCGACCGCGAGTTTCGCGTTGTCCAATGCTTTCTGTGATTGGTACAAGTCGATGTCCATTGGGTAGGGTGCCACGGTGATGACGATGTTTCCTTTGCGTTCAAGTGGCATGCAGAAGACCTCGTTAGCATAAGGGAGCATCGCCTCGAAGGTTTTGTACAAATCACCGGTCGCCATCGCGTAGATGTCGCGTTCCTCGGTCATGACGGTCTGCATGGAGAAGATCGAACGTTCTTTCACCATAGTTGAGATCTCAATCATGTCCTCATGAACCGGGTTGCCTTTGAGGTTCAGGGATCTCGCCTCTTTGCTGAGGGCGAACTTGTGGTTCATCTCGATGGTCCTGTAGGCGGACACCCCGGGTAGAAACGCTTTCCTTCCGCCGGTATAGCCAGCGAAGTAGTGTGGTTCGACGCTGCCGATGATGAGGATGTGCCGATGGTCGAGCACCATCTTGTTCATCGAGACCTCGGTGCCCCGTGTTGATTTCCCGAGGTACGTCATGATCTGCGGGTTTCTGGCGTCGTGCGTGAAGATCTGTGGTTTGAGGAGGTCGTAGAATCGTCCGAAGATGTAGCGGTACTCCTCAGGCGTCGGCGGTCGATGCGACCCGGTCGCCACAAGATATTCGACCTTGGGAATCTTCGACAGCGACGGGTGTATGTGTTCAAGGATTTTTGCGGTCGCCGAGGGTCGTGACGCGTCGTTGACGATCACCAGTAGTTCCTGGGCATTCTTGAGGAACTCTTGGAAAGAACCAGCGTCGATCGGATGTCGTAACGCGTCGTCGATGATTTTGTGTTCATCTTTCTTCTTCACTTTCTTCGGGGTGAGAACGACGCAGTCTGCTGGGATGTTCACGCAGAATTGTTGTTCCCCATAGGAGATATCGATATCCATTTGATAGTCACCTCTTGAGAGGTATGTTTACCTAATATTCCCTCCCACAATCATGCTATGTTTAAATAATGCTTGGTCCCCTATCAATCCACTACAAGCATCACATGAGGGTGCTTCCTCGATTGGTCTTATAGGGGCGGCTGTCCTGGAGGTGGTTGCTCCTCTGCTGTGACTGGTTCCCCCTGTTCCGGGTGCTTCTTCCATAGCCAGGAGAACACCAACGTCAGCAGGGCGCTCAGGCCGAGTAGTGCGATGGGGGTCCAGACGGTCTCCAGGAGCTGGTAGTCGATGAGGAAGCACACGCCGAAGAACAGAAGCATGAGCCCTGACAGTAGTTTCAGCTGTTGCCCCTGCCATTCAGAGAGTTTTGTTTTGCCCAGGGTAAAGGTGAAAAGAAGCAGGATTACTATGAGCGGGATCACGTACACCACGTTGTAGAACAGGAGGTAGAGATAGTACTGGAGGAGGGGCAGATGGAGGCTGGTGAGTCTGCTGGTATACACGAGCGGGAACCCAAGGGTGCAGAGCAGCTCGTAGAAGTTTACGGTGACGGCAAGCACCACGGTACCGCCGAGCATGAAGAGCAGGGACGGGGATTTCACAAGCTTCCTGATCCGTTTGAACGTCTTTTCCCGTTGCTCCTCCGAGATGCTAAGGGTCGGGCCCTGCTTCGTCGCAAAGAAATCCTTAATGTTAAGCACACCGATGAATAGGGCGATCGCACCAGCGATGACAGAGACGACCTTGATGTACGTCTCGGTGAGCAGGAGTGTGTTGAACAACGCGAACATGAACAGGTAGTAGAAGAATCCCGAGAAGAAGATGAAGATACAGCCGACAAGCAGCATGCGTCTCCTCGAGCGGAGGTACAGGAGCAGGTTCAGCAGAAAGATCAGGATAAAAAAGGAACACGGATTGAAACTGTCCAGACCGGCGAGCACGACCGTGAAGACCGGCAGGGAGAAGCCCGATAGGTTGACCTTGCCAATGAGCGGGAGGTACAGGATGTTTGGATTGTACTGCTCATGATTCGAGAGGTTCTTCACATTCGCGTCGATCTGCGCCACCAAAAAATCGTACGTGATGTTCGCCTTGGGAATCTTCGTCTCGTTGTTGATGACGACAGACGGGTAGCTGACACCCCGTGCGATCATTTCCTGTTTGTTGGTCACGTTCGAGGAGACTTCTTTTTCAAAAAAAAGAATTTTACCTGTATCGTTTGCCTCGTAGTGCGCGATGACTTCTTCGAAGGTCTGTTGTGCAGTCTTGCAGGCGCTGCAGGATGCAGAATAGTAAAAGTCAACAACAACCTGATCCTCAGCGATCGCGGTACTTGCACATAAAACAGCTACCACGAAGACAAGAAGAACGAGAGCGAGTCGGTATGTCTTCAAAGGTCGTTATCCTCCAGAGACCACGGGCGGACAGATCGCCACCTCGTCCCCCTCCTTTAATGGCGTGTCTGGTGAGGTGAACGTGCTGTTCTTGCACACCATCATGAACCTCCTGTCTTTCTCGACCGTGGGGTAATGGCTCACAAACGCATCGAGCACGTCCCTGAGTAGGGGCGTGTCCTTGACCTCAAGTTCAATATATTCCTTTCCGACGATGGTTTTGTACCTCCCGATGAGCCTCGCCCTAATCCTCATAGCACCTTCCATTTTTCCCTCACACACACCGGGCAAGCCGGATTTCGTTTGAGAGCCATGGTCTGAAAACACTGATTCCAGACGTCATAGATGATGAGACCAGCCAAGGGTTTTCCTAACAGCAGTTTGAGTGTCTCGTTGCATTGGATCGCAGCGATCGTTGCAGGAAGGGTCCCCAGTACCGGCGTCTCCGGGATTTGCTGATCTGAGAGCTCCTGGGAGATGCACTGCAGGCACGGTGTTTTTTTCGGCACAACCCCCATGGTCATGCCGACCGTGTCACAGACCCCTGCGTACACCCAAGGGATGCCACATTTAATGGAAACGTCATTGATGAGGTACCGTAGCTTCAGGGAGTCGGTGCCGTCAAGAATCACGTCCGCGCCTCGCACGAGCGCCTGGATGTTTTCCTCGATGACAACCCGTCTGATGCCCATGACCTGGACCTCACTGTTGATCGCTTGGAGCTTTTGTTGGAGTACCAGGGCTTTCGGATTCCCCAGGTCTTCTTCGGTGAACAGTCCTGTCCGGTGCAGGTTCGTTTCGTCAACGACGTCGTTATCGATGATAGCGATGCTGCCGATCCCCATACGGACGAGAAGCTCCGCGCTGTGGCTCCCGAGGCCCCCTCCCCCGATAAGCGTGACATGTTTCACAGCCAGAGCATCTTGCGCTTCTTTTCCAAACTCTTTCACGAGAATCTGTCGGCGGTATCGGTCTGCCCACATAGTCTCCCTACACTTAGCTTACGCCCGCTGAAAAAGCGGATGGCATTATAAATAGATTACCCAGTCTCTCTTCTTGTTTGAAGAACCATGCGGCGCAGCAATCTACGGGACGGTTTACTCTTTTGTAATAGTCGCCGCCGAGGTCTGATCAACATAGAAAGCGGTGTGTTCTTTCACGTACTGCTGCGCAGGGATTGAGTGAGGCGTGATTTCGGCGACCGCGGAAATGACCATGACGTTGCTATCGACGAGATCAGGGAAAGTAAGATTCCCGTGCTTCGCAGCACCATTCCAGGTTGTGGTGTAGGTCTTGCTCTGCTGCGGCTGCAAAATCACGAGTTTCTGCAGAGCATAGGAGAGGAATGCAAAATGGTACGGATGGTGCAGCTCGTCCTTCCATCGGGACACGATTTCCGTGACTGAGGATCGCAACCACCCGATGTACTTGGCACTGCCGAGGTTTTTGATGGTGACGGTGATATCGTATTTCGCGTTATTATGACCGACGACCTGAGTAGTGAAGTTCAGGGGTGTGACAACCCTGGCACCGCACTCGTCGATGATGTTGCGTAAGAGCTGCTGAGTCTGTTGCTGGTTCCCGGTTCCCCCGGCTCTTGTTTGGTTTCCCCCGTCGAAGAACAAAGTGGGGATTGACTTGCCACCGAAATGCGTAGAGAACCTAGTCGCGGCTGTTTTATCCCGATCAAGGACCAGGGCCATGTAGTAGAACGGGTACTGTGAATTGTTGCCGTAGAGAGCGTCGAGTGCCTCTGCCATTTCAGGGCAGGCCGGACACCAAGTCGTGGTGCCTTCCTCGATGAAGACCGCATGGGTGGACGCGGATGCTGGTTGCGTTGGTGTCGCGTGGGTGGTTACTATCTTTGGTGTTTGTGTGGTCGGGACGGCTGCTACCAGCGGTGATGCGAGAAGAGCCACCGCTACAATAATCAAGAGTCGTTTCTTCATATATATCCCCTAAATTTGCTGGTTCATATATATGAAGCGTTCCTATTTAAATATTTACTCCTCAGGTTTTTTTCGCGAGGAGCTTGGCTGGGACGCCCACGTAGGTCCCTCCCTTGGTGAGCAACTGGCCTTTGGTGACGACCGCACCAGAAGCGACCACCACATCGTCCTCTAAGACGGCACCGGGCATAATGATCGCGCCCGCCCCTATCACGCAGTTGTTACCTACTCGCACTCGGTCCATCATGATGGTCTCATGCTGCATGTTGTGGATGTGGCCGTAGATGATTGCGTACTCGCCCATGGTCACGTTGTCCCCGAACTCGGTGAGGCAGGGGTCCTTGATGACACCACCGACAAGCGAGTTGTAGCCGATCTTCATCCCGAGGAGCCGGAAATAGGTCCGCTTCGTGCTGCCAAGCGGGATAATCTCGAGGAGTTTCCGGAAGGGAGTGTACAAGATAACGATGAGGATCCATTTGCGTGCGTTCTTATCACGCAGGGAGTATTCGTACGTTCCAGGCTTGTACGTGACGTCGAGCAACTTGATGATGCCGCCGGTGACGAGCATCTCAGTCACGAGGAGGAAAAGACCCCCGAAGAAGAAGAGGAATGGGAACAGGACGAAATGCCAGACGGTGGCAAATGAGAAGTAATGGAAGTAGTGTAAGATATACAGATAGATCACGGTCGGGATGAGTCCGATGATGAGGATGAGCGACGGGACGATACCATAGAACCTCGTCCAGGCTGGGAGTGGTGGGTGCAGCGCTGGTGATTCGTTTGTCATCGGGGTGTCGATACAGTGGTGCACTAATAAATGTTTTTAAAAAAATTGCGTCATGATGGGGAGAAACCGCGCAAAAAAACATCACCGTGAACCCAGGAGAAGGTTGGTGATTTCCGATGCGATTCTTGAGGTAGTATCTTTTTATTTCTTTCGAGTGACGACAATGAATCGCCATTCTTTTTTCTTGCCTTCCGTTTCGACGATGGTGAAGCCAGCATCGGTGAAGAACCGGATGACCTGCTCTATCGTATGGGCGTGTGGGTAGGCCTCGGCGTGATAGTTCGCCACCCTTGCGCTCGCCCCTCGCATGCGCATCCGAAGCGTTAAAAGCGTCAGCATCCAACGGGGAAACGCTTTGTTCAGCTCCTCCAGCACCACGATCCCACCTGGTTTTAGGACCCGATGCATCTCCTGAAAACTTTTATCAGGCTGCTGCCAGTATGGCAGACTGAAGCGGCTGACGATCCCATCGAAGGTACTGTCATCGAGTGGGAGGTGTTCGGACGCGCCCTGCACCGTTTGGAAGGAACCTCCCGGGACCTGACGTACATTCTGCTCGGCAAGCCGTAGCATTGTCTCCAGGGGATCAACGCCGACGACCCTCGCACCAGGGATTAGTTTGAGCAGCTCGACAGATAATAGCCCCGGTCCGGTTCCGAGGTCAAGAATGATTGGATTTGATGATAAAAAACGTTTGAGGGTCTGTGCAAGATGGGCGTACATCCGGGGGAACCGCTTCATATACTCTGAGAATTCTTGAGCAGTTGTCTCATCCAGGGTCATCTTTACCACGCAATCTTATGATACAGAAACCTGCTGCCGAGACATAACATTTTTGCTTTTTTTCATGGCTTCTCGTAATGCCGAACGAGATTGCTGTCCACGACGAGCTCTTGTGACCGTAACACCTGAACGTTGCGAACATCGACGAATGGAGTCATGTCGACATGCTGCAAGAGGCTGTGACTCACTGAGGTGATACCGGAGAGGGACAGGGTGAGCGACTCGTTGCTCCCGTCATCCGTGAACACCTGCAGGTGGGTCGCATCCTCGACCCCGAAATTCTGCTCGACATCGATGGTAATGGAGTTCACGCAGCAGGCGCATTCGACAGGCACCCACCCCTGGTTCCCAAGACCATTTCCAACGTACACCTCGGACCATGCGTGAGCGGTCGCTCCCGCGGTCCCGTTCTGGTAGAGGGTTAGGAGGTATCCTCGTACGAATCGTGCCGGGATTCCAACAGAGCGGCACAGCGAGATGTAGAGGAACGATAAATCGTCGCAATCCCCGCTTTTCCGCTGGAGGGTGATTGCTGCGGGCTGCACCTGCGCGCTGCCAGGATGCATCTGATAGTGGAGGTTGGTTTTTAGCCAGACAAAGAGCGCCTTCGCAAGGAGGAACGAATTGTTCGTTCGCACGGTGTTCTTCACTTGATGGGCGATGGCTGAAATCTGGGAGTTGTTCGGATCGATGAACACGGTGGTTTTGTTCCCTTGCACATGCGTGTATTCTTGTACAACTGTTGGGGACAGGGTGAGGAGGTCGTCAAGAGAGGCTGCATCCTTCCCCGTGAGGTCCGGAACTATAAAATTTTCAGCGGTCGCGTGGGCGGTGATTCCAAGTTCGAAGCTTTCCTTGTCATTCCGGGAGATGTTCCATCGCACGAGAGTGTTATTCGCTAGGGTCATGGTTTGGTAATCACGTTGAAACAGGACGCTGTAGGGTGCAGATCCTAGTAGGACGCTGGGAACGTTACACAGATAGGTGATGTCGTACTCCCCTGTTCCAGAACTGTTGATACGGTAACCGTACGAGATGTCATATTGGATCTGTGTCGGTTGCGCCTGATAGATGGTGGGAGACTTAGGTGATAGCCCCTGGCATCCTGAGAGCCACAGGACGATGACGAGCAGAATCACGACAGGAGCAGTCTTTATGGTATTCATCATGGATATTATGCAGATCTCCTAAATAACCCTACCCCAACCTTGTGATGGGCCGGAGGTTGCATCTTCTTGTGATGGACGAGATGGTAGTGACACCCGGCGTTCATCGGGCACTGCAGGCAGCTGGGGTCGTCCTTGCGGCAGAAGGTGCCTCCGAGTTGGGCGAGCGATTCGAGGTACTTGTACACGTTCTCCTTCATCTCCTCCGCCTCCTGGCTGAGGAACTTGATCGTCTCGTCCGGGTCATCGGTCGTCACCCAGCCGAGCCGCTTCGCCACGCGGTTCACCATGAGCGCCTTCTCGGTCACAGTCACTTGTTTCTGGGCTGGCGCCTCTTGTCGCGACGGTGGCGGTGGCATCTTTGGCATCTTCACTTTATAATCCGAAGGGTCGATGTCCTTGAACACGGTGACCGATTTCCCGCCGTGGTCGGTCTCCCTCGTTCTAATCTCCACCAAGATTGGGATTTGAATCGACGCGCCTGAAATCAACGCGACGCCGATCGGCAGCCGCTGGATCTCATCATACGTCTGGCTCGTGAGCCCCTCCACTGATTGGATGATCGCCTTCAGGTCATTCGGGTTGGTGACTTTAAGGATAATGTTGGTGTTACATTGAGAAATGATGTTCTTGTCGATCTTCGCGGGACGCTGACTGACGACGCACAGCCCCATGCCGAACTTCCGCCCCTCGGATGCGACCGTGCGCAGCATCTGCGACGAAACCGCATGACCGACCCCGTGCTCGGGACAGTAATTATGCGCCTCCTCGACGACGCAGAGGAACGGCGGGATCTTCCCTGCCTTACGGTCATTGAAGAGTTCTCCGGTCAGCCGCGCGACCACGACATCCTGGATATCCGGCGGCACCCCGCGCATGTTGATGATTGCGCATTTTCCCTTCTGGATGAGTTCGTTCGTCGAGGTTCCCTTCTCCGCGAACACGCCGATCGCATCCAAGGATTCTAAAGAGGCGATGCAGTTCCAGCGGGCATTGCTTTTGCTGCGTTCCACTGCCTCGATGATGTCCCGGATGCTGTAGATTTTCTTGAATTCCTTAAGCTCCTTAATCGTCTGATACAAGACCGCGATCTGCGGGCCTGAGAGCTTCGCTTGCAAGAGATCGAGGATCTCCCTTCCCTCCAGGTTCATGCCGTTGAGCGTCAAATGTGCTGTCCCCTCGCCTCCCGACGCAAGCGGCGAGTAGGTCACGATTTGATTTGAGTAATCATTCGGTTTCACCCCGAACCTCTCCATGTTCTTCGTGTCCTTCTTGTCCTTGTTTGGCTTGCCGAGAGAGACGTACTCACCGTGGGTGTCGATGATGACGAGAGGGATCTTCTTCTTGAGTAATTCCTCGATGAGCACCCCGCAGGCGTAGCTCTTTCCACCCCCGGTTTTGGCAAGTATGCAGATGTGCTTCTGCACCAGTGAATCGATGTTGAGATAGACGGGGAGGTCATGGCCTTTCAGCAGTCCCACGTACGCTCCGTTCTCCTTGTCAGCATACAGTCCAAGGACATGTCGGATCAGGTCTTCATGCGCGATCATGATGCGTGCGCCCGCCTCGAACGGGCTCCGTGGCGCCTGCAGGTGTCCCTCCTTATCGCGGTACCCGATGACCTCCGCGTACGCGGAGATGTCGCTTTTGACGGGTGGGACCGATCCGTTGCTTTTGATCGTGATCGCGTCCTCGAACTTCAGGTCTGAGTATCCCTTAATGTCCATGACCTGGGCAAGCACGTAGCCTTCCTCGTGCGGCGCTGCGACGTAATCGAACTTGCGAAGGTTATGGCCGTCGACCGTGAAATTGAACTTTGTTGAGCCGACGTCACCATAAATAAGACCGACGAAGTCGTTTTTTTGTTCCGGCATCCATACCCCTTGTGTTGTTATGTGCGGAATATTATGCAGGGTTATTATAGTTTTTGTATTTTTTTCGCCGCCCCAGCTGGCAACCCTGCGAGCAGCTCGAGCGCCTCCTGCTCCATGAAATGCAGCCTCCCAGGGATGACGAGGGTATGCAGAGGGGGGCCGAAGTCCTTGCCTTGAAGGGTTTGGATGGTGTTCGCTACCACGACCGCATCGGGGGCGCCCGCGCGTGCGACCACGCAGGCGACGGTGTCCTTCGTGATGAGGCGTTTCTTTCTGATGCGTTCCATTTGAAGGAGTATGTCGAGTCCTTCGTTCGCGGTCATGTACCGGTCTTTCTCAGCCTGGATGTCGAGCAGCACAAGGGTGTGCAGCCCCATGTTCTTATTCTCTCGTATTACGTCGTACTGGCTGGTCGGGAAGTACTCCTTCTCTGGATAGGCAAGCGTGGTCGTCCTGCCAAATTTATAGTGCTGCAGCCCGAGCAGTCCTGGCACCGCGGTCGCGATGCTGCTACCGTGGATGACCCTGGTAGGGATCCCTTGCTTGATGGCTCGCAACCGCAGGTCGATGTGGGTGGTCGCGATCATCGGGTCGCCGCTTGTGAGGAACACGACGTGGTGGTGTTCTGTCGCGGTGAGCACCATGTCTCCTTGTTCGGTGTCGTGTCGGGACAGTATGGTGATGGGTTTGCCAATGGTTTTCTCGAATGTTACCCGGTCGAACTTCCCTGGTTTGGAGGTGTAGAACTCGGCGAACACGACGTCGCAGTCCCGGAGCTCCTGTAGTGCTTTCAGTGAAAGGTCTTGCTCATCGTACAGTCCGAGGCCGACGAACGAAAGTTTCCGTTTTTGCATGGTTTCTCACAGCTTTTATGAGGTGTTCGTTCAAAAAGGTTGTTCTGATGTTTGTAATATCGAAAGTGTTTAAAACTCCAATGCGATTCCTTTGTGTGGGCGACAACTACCGGCTTTTTTTTTCTTGCCAAAGTCGCACGCTTCATTCATTTTTTCAGACATGAGATATTCGCTCATGCTATCCGTTCACCAGGAGAAAAATAAAGAAAACTTTAAATTCCAGGAGGCCCATTCCTGGGCCGAGGTGTTTTATGGTATACAAACACGAGGGTTGGACCTTGTACACACGCAACGTAAAGCTGAAAGGTGGAAGAAACCAGACGATTTATTTCTTTAGCAAACGATCACCGAAGAGTGGAACACAATGTGATTTACCAACAGGCTACACTGTCGGTGTCAATAAACGAACAGGCCTTCCCTACCTGAAAAAGAAGTAAAGGCACTTCGTTTATTATTCTTTTTTTTTATTTTTTTTCTTGTTGCATAAATGTTTTATAACGATGGATTGATTTGTTGCAGCTATGTCCCGGAGACGCCCGCAGGAAAAAAGGATGCAGAAGGTGAT
>DATKKD010000189.1:0-2118 GCA_035543435.1 Thermoplasmatota archaeon | reverse complement strand
TGTTGATGGAGGAAGGGATGGACGAGAGGTGCACCTACCGCGATGAAGCATATTGCATAAAACGAGAGCAGAACCCCGGGTTTCGTGAGGAACTTACGAAAGGCTCTCATAAAAGCCCTTGCTGTGGTCCAACCCAATGACTGTCATTCGGGCTGCGGTACTCCCTGGACCGCCACAGTATGCAACTCAATTGCATGGCTGTCAACGGCGAATAAGCAGTACTATACCCCCACCTCTGGCGCAGAGTTTTTTCACCATCTTGCTACTCTAACGATCAGGAAAAGCCGATGGAAGGTTTCGAAGAGCCTCGGTCTGTCAATCTCGAAAGTTCGTATAGTGATGAGCAAGGTAAAATCCCACTGGCCCGCTGGGGATGTTTACTTATCATCATCGGCTTCGGCCTCGGTGGATCGAGCCTACCACAAAATCTGGGACCGGGTCAAAAGGAATGCCCCGACCGCAACATCTTGGGGAGGAGGTCGAGGCATAGGGAATCGTGGAAATGACCAAAGGTAAACTGACCTACCAGTTTCCTGGGATTTTACCTTCTAACGATGAGCGCACACTCTCCCTCTTCAGCAGAAGAGGCAGGGTCAGTGTCCACCCGGTCTCTTCCCCCCGACAAAAATGGCCTTGGAGACTACTGGCGGTCATCACGTCAAAAATGCCACTGATCCTCTCCAAAACACCATTGATCTAAGCATATCGACTTTGTGTTACTGTAAGTCCGATTCCCGTTATCGAGTGTTCTAACAGCCACGGAGACGCTCACTCTATTTGTTGGAACGTCATAACCCTCGCGCCGCAGTTCCGCTAATGTCTCCTTGATTTGGTCTATGATTTCTTTTGGAACAAACCACTGTCCCATGTGGGTTGGAAGCGTTATCAGCAGATCTTGCAGAAAATGAGGCTCATTCGCTAAAGTAATATACAGTCGTTCTCTGACGTTCCGATAGGGATTAGTACTGGTACCGAAGGGATTAAGAGGTGGATCGTAGCTATATGGCGGTTTCCAGGTTATTATCAAATTTCCATCCTGATCAAAAAAACTCCCGATCGTGCGAGCCTGAATCACGGGAAGAGTCGTGAGGTAAAGTAATTTCTGATCATTCGGAGACACTGGTGTTAACACCTGACCAGAATCGGTATAAACTACGATTTTGTACCAAGTCATATCCACAGGCTTGTTCTTTGTAAGGTTCACCTCATAATAGTATTCACTGAGCCAATTTAGCTTATGTGTTGTCGTATCAAGCTGGTAAAACCATCTGCAATTTACTGTATCGTAATATGGATATACATCGGTTTCGGCAAGTACCTTAATTTCATGCGCATAGCGAGTATAGGTGTCAAAAAGCACCCATGGTTCTCCGCCGTATTCGTTTTGCGATTCATAAATTTCTACTTTCGATACGATATCCTCCAGCATGAATGGACATAAATCGGTTGGACAAGTTGTTTTTAAACCAAACTCCAAACGATAGAAATCACGACCATCCTCATATACTCTGTGCTGAAGGTACCACGAGTTAGCGACAAAATATGTCTCTGCAGATGTGATTGGCACAAGGAGGCAGGTAATGGCCAACAATAACAAAGCTACAAAAATCGCCCTTTTCATAATGTGCCCTCCTTCTAAGGCGGGTCCTCTCTCTGTGGAAAGGGAGCCACCCCGTCCCTGTATTACCGGGTCGCCTTAACAGCAGTCCAATGCTCGCTGATTAACGAGACGCGACATCGCGAATAGAACATCCCTCCCCGTAAAGTAGACCCCACTCTACGGGGAGCGGCGTTTGGGCATACGCAGAATCATAGAAGCCCCCTAGGGGCAAGGAAACGATGGCTGAACCCTTTCAAGGACAGACGCGCCTAATACAATTAAGTCTCTCATGATGTCTTCATTTTCACAATCAGGGAAATCCTGATGGAGAGGTTCGAAAAACCTTAGAGGAAGTTTGATAGGGAAAGTTTCGTATATGATGAGTTACCTAAAATCCAACTTTGCCCGTAGGAATGTTCACTTATCATCACCGGCTCAGGTTTCTGTGAATCGAGCCTACCACAAAATCTTGAGAGCGGTCAAAGTCGGCAGCATGCAGACACGTAAGGTACGTGGCG
>DATKKD010000188.1:0-4691 GCA_035543435.1 Thermoplasmatota archaeon | reverse complement strand
TGCATGTTCCGGACGAACACGACGTTTTCCTGCCCGTCTTGCTCCCCGTTCGACTCGACCCATCCCACGGGCACACTGTTGACTCCATTCAAGCTGGAGGGGATCCCCATGTACCCTGCGCTCACTTTCGTGTACCTAAGGCTCGCCGTGTGCGAGTCAATCCAGTACCATTCACTGACTTTCTCCGTGTTGTTGATGACATGCAGGATCTCACCGGTATCGTCATAGATAACGTCATTGACATAGGCTTGACCGTTATCATTGTCAAATGCCGAGATATGGATGACTTCCTTCCCCAGAAAATCCCTCACGATGGGTTCCCGTTGCGGCAGCGCCTGCAGGATATTGAACGGCAGGCTTCCTTGAGCTGTCGCCTTGAGCAGCACACTGTTACGCTCCCAATAGTGCACCATGCCCTGGTCCTCCCAGATGTAATTTTCAGGGAGTATCGTTTCATGGACGACCTGTTGGGGTATCAGGTACCCATAGGAGACGCTTCCTAACAGAAGAAGAAACACCCCGATGGCCATCCCGCAGTCTTCATAGCGTTTTATCTTGATGAACAGCGCTGCCAATAGTGCTGGTATCAAAAGCGAGATACCAATGATAGCAAGTATTGTATTCCAAGGGAGCGCATTCCAGGGGATCATGGTACCGTACATTTCATATTCTACTACTATTATTAAATGTTTATTATACAAATCTTATCCATATAAGATATTTCTGATACAAGGAATACGTTCTATCTATTACATCAAATCCTCTGATTTTCTCCATTAAGATATTTATAGAGGAGAAACGATGTCGTTTCCGAGGACCTTCGCATGCCAGAGGAACCCACGAACGATCTCCGAAGCACCTATGAAAAAACCATGAAACGAGCCATCGATAAGAGGCTTGTCACCATGTCCATCCTTGTAACTGATGATACCTATGATAAGGCCTTAACTGCCTTTAATATCGCGGTCGCTGGCGTGGAAATCGGGATGAACGTCTCCATGTTTTTCACCTCCCGCGGTGTCAACATCATTAAGAAAGCATACAAACCACGGAGGGCCCGATGGGGAGAATCACCAATTGGACTCAAGGAAGCTTTCATCAAACGAAGAGGAGGGTCGGTCCTTGCTAAACTGATGTACGAGGCAAAGGACATGGGTGTCCATTTCTATTGCTGTTACACGTCGATGGTCTCCACCGGCCTTAAAGAGACCGTACTTTTGGACGACGTGAAGGTCATCCGCATGGCCGAGTATCTCGGCATCGTTGGAGAATCTAATATCCAACTCGTGATTGGCTGAGGGACGTACTATGGATTTAGAAGCCATTTTGAAACAACGGGCAACGATCTTTGACCGCGCCTTGAACGGCAACCTATCAGCCCGCGAGCCAGAGCTCTTTTACGAGGCGCTTCGATGGATCCCTCTCTCAGGAGGGAAACGGCTTCGTCCTATCCTCGCGATGCTTTCCTGCGAGGCGGTCGGTGGCGTACCCGAGACCACCATCCCGCTCGGAATCGCGCTGGAGTACCTTCACAACTCCACGCTCATCCATGATGACATCATTGATGAGGACAAATGGCGCAGAGGCTTGCAGACCACCCATGAGAAGTTCGGGGTCCCCATGGCGATCATCGCGGGGGACGCGCTCATCGGCGAAACCTACCGTATGCTCTCCTACATGGCGCCCCCTGAACTCCGCTCGGTCACCTACAAGGAAATCATAAGGTCCATCGCTGACGCGGCGAAAAACTTCTATGAGGGTGAGGCCTTGGACGTTGAATTCGCCAACCGCACGGATGTCACCATCCCTCAATACATGGTGATGATTGAGAAAAAGACAGCCCAGCTGTATTACCTTGCCGGGAAATGCGGCGCCCTGATTGGGAGGGGGAAACGGATCCAGGTGGAAAATATGGCGCAGTACGGGACCCTCTTTGGGCTCATGTTCCAGATCAAGGACGACCTGCTCAACATCCTGCCTGAGCAATCCCTGTTAGGGAAACAGGAGGTCGGCAGCGACATCCTGAACGGGAAACGTACCCTCATGTTCACCCATGCACTCTGGGAAGTCAAGGAGAATGAGAAGAACAAGATGATGAGCATCGTGGGAAACAAGAACGCGACACAGCAGGATGTCCTTGAGGTGATTGACCTGTGGAACGCCAATGGATCAATCGCGTACGCTCAGGGGAAACTGGAGGAGTTCAGGGAAAAGGCAAAGGAATGTCTCGAGACGGTTGATGCCTCTGAAAGCAAAGATCTGCTCGCCGCTCTCGCCGATTACAGTGTGACCAGGGCGTACTAAGCACTGGACTCCCGGTCTCGAGTTACCGCCTAAAAATGTATTCACGGGATCAATTCTCTTATTACACATCACTGGATTCAGAAATCATGGAGGAAAAGATCGATATTTTTTCGCTACTGCCAGAGGCCAACAGGAACTTTTATCACCATCTTTTTCACCGTTGTTGTTGAGCCTGGACCTTCTACACCTGGCATGTGTGCGTCCTGGGGAAAAAAGACTGCGAAGTCACCCTTGCGGAAGGGAAGGAACGTGAGATCGCCAGACAAGCGCTCGAAATCATGGTCTTCATCATACCCTAGGGAACGGAGGGTCTTTTTGTCTGCATACCCGAGGTATTCGCTCCCCTCCATCATAACTTGGATGTCGATGTAGTGGTGATGCGCTTCAATCGATTTGTCTTCCTTCTTTTTCAGGGTGTATTCTTGAGGCATCACATACATCCCTTTGACCCCGATCTCGTATCTCTGCGGATTGTTATAAGGGATTTTGTTGTTGAGGATGAAATCTATCCCATCACTCAGCACCTTGCTGGGAGGATTATACATTTCAACGTGACGTATGGTATCGAAAATCATGGGTCCGACACTCCTGAAATTTCTTATTGATACAGGACCTCCTAGAACTTTCTGAGAATTAAAAACATATGCTTTCTGACGAACAATCAAACAAGCTCTCGCGGGGTGTGCGTGTCAAACTGAATTGTTTTTGAGGAGTTCTTGAGTTATTTTTAAATCATGATTTTATAGACAAACTCCGTTGAAGAGACAAAGGTGGAAAATCATGAAAAAAGTAATGGGAATAATGATAGCCACGCTGATGATTGTCCCGGTGTTCTCACTCGCAACCGGACAAAACGTGTCAACATCCCAGCTAGCTGCGAAAAACTCGCGAGCTATCGTCGATGTGGGAATCTATGACTTTTATTTCAGTCCTACTCCAAAGACCATCAACGTAGGTGATACGGTACGTTGGACGAATCACGGCTCGGTGACTCACACAACAACGAGTAACACAGGGCTGTGGGACTCAGGAAACATGGCACCAGGCGCGACGTACTCATACACATTCAACACCGAGGGAACCTACGCGTACCACTGTAAGATTCACACGTATATGACGGGTGTAATCACCACGCCACAGCCGCCGAACACCCCCACGGAGCCTTCAGGACCAGCGACCCGTAACGTCGGTCAGCTAGGAAACTACAGCACGATGACCACCGACCCCAATGGGGACCAAGTGCGGTACCGGTTTGATTGGAACGCAAGCGGTTCCCATGACTATAGCTCATGGTCTGCGCTCGTATCGTCAGGAACCGCTGTCTCCATGTCTCATTCATGGTCCGCAGCAGGGACTTATCTCGTCGAGGCACAGGCGAATGATTCGACAGGCCTGACAAGCGGGTGGTCAACAGGACTCTCGGTCCTTGTCTCATCCACGGGAAACACCCCACCGAACACCCCTGCAACACCGACAGGACCGACCATGCTCACAACCGGACAATCAGGCACGTACAGCACAAGCTCGAGTGATCCCGATGGGGATACCATTGCATGTCGGTTTGACTTCGATGCGAACGGCGCCCATGAGTACACCGGGTACTCACCCCTTCTCCCCGGAGGGACAACCATAAGCATGTCGCATACATGGAATGTCTCTGGGACGTACGTGGTGAAAGCGCAAGCATTGGATTCCTATGGTTATACCAGTAACTGGTCGATTGGACTTACCGTGGTTGTCTCGTCGGGGAACTCACCACCCATTACGCCAACCGTGACTGGACCTTCCCAGGTGAAGAAAGGAGTGTCAGCTGAAATCACAGCGATGACAACCGACCCGGACGGCGACATGATCATGTACTACTTCGATTTCGGTGACAGCACCAACAGTGGATGGACCGCCATGGTGAACTCAGGAACCGCGGCCCACGTGAATCATACGTGGGCGAAGACAGGGTCGTACACCGTCAAGGTACGGGCTATGGACGTAGGAGGCCACCAGAGCGCGAATGGGACACTTCCAATCACCGTACCAGCAACGTCATCTGCAAGTGACCGTACGGGGTTGTTTTGGAGCATCCTTCAGCGGCTCCTCCAATGGTTCCCCTTCTTATTCAGCGTTCTTCAACTGTAAACCGGAGAACGCTTTTCTTTTCTTTTTAAAAAATAAAATTCTTTTCAATCAAAAGCTTTGATTCATCTTTTCCTCTGGAAACTATTTTCGTCGAGGCGTCTTCCTACTTGCTCGGGAGCGTCACCTGAACCTTGCGTTCCGCTAGCAACGGACCGTTGCACGAAAACCAGAGATTCCCGTTGTTGGTGATGTGCGTGACGCCAGACTCGTCATCCGCGGTGACCGTCACCTGGGAGTACATCGGATCAGTGCTG
>DATKKD010000187.1:0-2925 GCA_035543435.1 Thermoplasmatota archaeon | reverse complement strand
ATGTCCCGTTTCGCTGTCCTTCCCACAACAAGATCGAGGTATTTCGGCTTGATACCATAGCCAGGACGCTTCACGACAAGCCAGTCCCGTTCTATCGTCGCCCCTTTCTTGATGTCTCGTGCAGCGATAATGCTGCGTCGTCCTTTCTCGTACATCTCTTGTTCCGCTGGTGAACGGATCTTAATCCCCGTACCGAGTGCTATCTCGACATCTCTGATGTTTCGAACGAGCTGAGCGAGTTCCCCTGGTTCGATCGCGAACGAATGATCCGGACCCTTCATCGTTCTATCGAGGGTGAAATGCTTTTCAATCATGCACGCACCTTTCGCAACAGCTGCGACAGCGATGTGGATCCCAAGCGTATGGTCAGAGAATCCGACAGGTATCTGGAACGCCTTTGCAAGTGTCTGTATCGCGTTGAGATTGACGACCTCTGGGGGTGACGGATACAACGAGGCACAGTGAAGCAACGTGATATCATCATTTCCTTGGGCCCGAATCACCTCCAGCGCGTCCTCGATTTCCCCCAGGGTCGCAAGCCCGACCGAGAGGATGATTGGCTTCTTCTTTTTCGCGATGTGCTTCAAAAGTCCTAGATCAATCAGCTCAAAGGAGGCGACCTTGAATGCTGGGACGCCAACCTCGTCGAGATCGTCAACCGCGTCATTATCGAATGGTGAGGACAGGAAGTGTAGGTTCCGCTCGGCAGCATAGTCGAAGAGTTGCTGATGCCATTCTCTCGGCAGTTCGTTTGCTTTGATGAGGTCGTAGGGGTTCACTTCATCCTTAGAAAATTTCGGTGTTCGTCTTGAGTAAAGATATTCCGCCCGGTAGGTCTGAAACTTCACGGCATCCACCCGTGCATCTGCCGCCTTCTCGATGAGTGTCTTTGCTATCTTTATGTCTCTGTTGTGATTCGCACCTATCTCAGCGATGATATAGGTAGGATGACCAGGGCCTATGCGGCGGTTCCCTATGGTGATTTCTTGTTTCAACGCATCGTCTCCATCGCATCAACGATTCGTTCCTTTCCTTTCCCGTCAACAAGCTTTTGTCCGTTCTCGCTCATATGGTTCCGTAGAGATTGATTCTTTAGGAATTCTTTAACCTTGTCTTTGAGGAGATCGAGTTGTAGGTCGTGCTTCTCCCCGAGATACAGCCCTACCTTCTGTTTATCCATCTCATGGGCGATGGAGAGCTGGTTGTCCGCGACCGTAATCAAGAGATTCGGGATTCCAAAGTACGCAAGCTCATAGCTAGAGGTCCCTGCTGCACTGATTGCGAGATCAGCCCGCAAGTAGAGGTCGACCATGGTCCTAGGAGAACTGATGAGTGTAAGCCGCATTTTCGTCGTCTGTTTGAATGCCTGCAACTCGACATTATGAGGGTTAAAGGGCCCGATGACCGCCAAAATATCGAGGTTTTTGGTCACGTCTTCCAAGGAGTGAAGAATCGAGAGGAGATAGTTGTCGGGATCGGCTCCCCCGAGAGTCACCAACATGGTTTTCACGGTGGAATCGCGCTTTTTTTCTGCTCGTCTCAGCAGTTCATCCCTCAGCATTACATACGAGGGCCCAAGCAGAAGCTTAGAATAGGGTTCTGCGGAGAACGTAAGTTTCTGGGCACCGATGTTCTGGTTCAACACGATATCGGAGTAATAATGCATCTGGGCATTGTCGTCAATCGACAGGACGCGGAATCCCTGGTGTTTAATCTCCTTCACGTATGATGCATCAATCTGGTAATGGTCCGTGATCAGCCAGTCGATCGATTGTGAAAAAGCGTACTCAATCACCGAATCAAGGTCCTGCTGAAGAGATTCTGTCCGAGGTAAAAGATATGGGGTGCATTCGAATTTTTTGATCCGCTCAAGCACCTCAGGATGCACCATTTTCAAGAGAAAAAAACAGTCGTGCCCGCGTCGTCGCAGTTCCTCAGATAACGCGAGACACCGCATGAGGTGACCGATGCCGATATCCGGTGAGGCATCAACGCGAAACGCAATCTTCATATGTACGTCTCATCCTTTTGGTTGAACCCTTTGACGGTTAAATCACGGTGATCGGAGGCTCTCCTTCGAGGAGTTGGGCGACGTTGCCCTTTTTCTCCGCGTCCGTGGTGATCCTTAACGCTTCATCAAAGATCTTCAGGGTGTCCGCAACATCTTTGTCGCTGAGCTTGTAGGAGGGCAGCATGTTCCAGACGAAGAAAATCCCACGTTTCACGACCTCTTGCATGAACAGGGTTTTCACCTGGATGTCGTTTTCTCCTTTCAGGTTGCAGTATTTAAAATCGAGGCGTGGCCCAAGCCCAATGCATTCGATTTTACTGCCGTATTTCCTGGCGAGCGCGTTGAAATCATCTCGAATCTTATTCCCAAGCTTGAAAATCCGCTCATGAACAGGTTCGGTTTTCAGCACATCGACCACGGCAAGGAACGCAGCAAGCGACAGCATCTCCCCACCGAACGTTGAGGAGACAAAGATCTTGCTTTTCGCCTTCTGCATGATCTCTTTTTTACCGACGACCGCGGACAGGGGCAGCCCGCCGCCCATGGCTTTGCCGAAGACCGCAAGGTCAGGGATGACATTGAAATATTCTTGTGCGCCGCCCAGCGCGAAGCGGAATCCAGTGACGACCTCATCGTAGATCAATAACGCCCCATTCTGGGTGGTGATATCTCTGAGTTTCTGCAGATAATTATCCTTCGGAAGCTCGGTCTCAATCGGCTCGATGATGACGCACGCAATCTCATTCTTATGCTGCTCGAACAATCTTTTTACTGTGTCGATGTCGTTGTATTTGACCTCGAACACGGTGTCTTTATATACACGGGGAATCCCACCGTTTTTAGTGGTATCCGCAAGACACCACTCGTGCCAACCATGATAATGTCCCTTGATGACTTTTTCTCGACCGGTGTAC
>DATKKD010000186.1:0-3576 GCA_035543435.1 Thermoplasmatota archaeon | reverse complement strand
TTTTTCTACTAGAAAGGGGGAATAAGATATGAACGCGAAAACGATAAGTCTTGTGTGTTGTATGCTGATGGTCGCTACAGCGGTTGTACCGCTCACTGAAGCACGAACGAATAACAACATCGCTGTGAAAGGATCACTGGACCAGCCTACGCTTCAAAGAGACACGCCAAGTCCAAGCTCACGCCAAGGATGGACATTACAGTGGAGCCATGCGTACGGGGGAAATGGACACTCTCAATTCGCACAACCAGTCGGTGACATTGATGGCGACGGGATCAATGAGGTTATTATCGGTGGATATGAGAACTCCGGTATCTGCCGTATCATGTACTTTGACACCGCCCAACAGACGTACGTACAGAAATATTCGTGGCAGGAGGCTGGCGGGGATCCATCTGGCGCGTGTATCGTTGATCTCAATGGGGACGGAAATCTCATCCTGTGTGTCTCCTGGGGATATTCCAGCGCTGACGGTGTGTACGCGTACACTTTCGATGGGACAACTCTCACCAAATTGGATTGGTATCATGGAACCGGAGTCGATTTCGTGTTCGATATTTACGCCTGTGATTATGACAACGATAATGCTCCAGAGGTGCTGATCGCGAACGCCCCGAACAT
This sequence comes from Thermoplasmatota archaeon, assembly GCA_035543435.1. Taxonomy (GTDB): domain Archaea; phylum Thermoplasmatota; class E2; order DHVEG-1; family DHVEG-1; genus SM1-50. The sequence continues at coordinate 2,955 of DATKKD010000186.1, read as the reverse complement.
GGGTTCAGGGAATTACCATGTCACTGCATTAGGCTGGGATAGTGTAAACCAAAAATTCACCTACGAAACCTCCTGGTCCTGCCCGGGTGGCGCCTCCATGGAATGCCCTATGGTGTGGAGTGGAGATGTCGACAACGACGGTCTCACCGAGGTGATCGCTGACGTAACAAGTGATACCACAGGTACCACTGCGGGGACCTGGGCATTGAACTGGAACGCCGACACTCAAAGTTGGGACGGGGTACCGGTCTGGACGAGCTACGGGAGTGCGACCCCCTACGGGGATGGTGTTGGTGATATCAACGGAGACGGGACGCCGGAGATCGGCACGGGAAGCAATGCGGGAACGCCGCAGGGTTGGTTGTTTGAATGGGACGGAAGCACCTATCAGGAAGTCTGGAACGGACAATACCCAGGGCAACAAAGAGTTATCGAATCGGTCGCGCTGGGGGATGCGGATAACGATCATCAGAATGAATTCTGTTTCGCAACCTCTGATGTGCATATCATCGGGTGGAACGGGACCGGGTACTACGAAAAAGCCACCCTCACGGAGCCCACTGGATATCTTGCGGGGATGAACATCGGGGATTTTGATACGGACGGGAAGAACGAGCTGAAAGGATGCGAGATCCTCTCCGGAACCGGGAGCGAATTCATCTGGAAATACGTTAATCCTGACGATACGCCGCCGGTGACCACCTGCCGCTTGGACGGCCAGATGAGTGGTAATATCTACACCAGCAATGTGACCGTGACCTTATCCGCTACCGATGATCTCTCTGGTGTATATGAAACACGATATCAACTCGATGGCGGAGCCTGGATGAAATACACAGCCCCCTTCGTCGTCTCCACGGAAGGACTCCACGCTCTCTTGTTCTACTCCAGTGATATCGCTGGTAACATTGAATCGACCAACAACGTCACCTTCAGGATCCTCTTCCTACCGAATGTGATCCTGACAGTGAGCGGAGGCAAAGGTGTCTTTCTGACAGTGACCAACAATGGGACGACACCGATCACGAACCTCCCCTGGACCATCCAGCTGACCGGGAAGCATCTCTTCAAAGGAATGAGCACCAATGGTACGATAGCGAACTTGGACGCCGGGAAAGCAACGACCGTCATGGATTCCGTGTTTGGCTTTGGAAGAATAACCATTACCGTAAACGTCGGCGGTGTTCAGAAGTCCTTCAAGGGGTTTGTCCTCCTGTTCTTTGTCATCGGAGTCAAATAAAAAATAGACTCCGAGTTCTTTCTTTTTCCTTTATCATTTTTTATATTACCTCCCGAAAGTTCCAAGCTGGTTCTCTTCTTGCAAACCTGTATAGGAGTGTCGATGAGACGCAAACAAACTTTCCATAAAGGATTTTTCAATGGCAAAACTCTCCGCATCGGTTGGAATATCGACCAAAATAATGGAAAAAATATATAAATGAAAACTTACTTTGTCTAAACAAGCATTTTCGGAGGAATAAAAAAGATGAGACGAATATTGATAATATCGATAGTAAGTTTATTAGTGATGGTGAGTTGTGTACCAACCCTTTACGCCCTGTGGACGTCTGATCCCACAGAAAACACAGCGATTTCCACGATGAACGGCGAACAAGCGCTACCGAAAATCGCGGTCGACAGTAACGGGTTCGCGTACGTTACCTGGTTCTCAACCGATACTGGGAACTATAACGTGCGGATGCAGCGCCTTGACCACAAAGGGAATATTATGTGGGCAAACAATGGTATTCTGGTGAGCAATGAGCCGCAGGACACCTGGATAACCGACTATGACCTTGCGGTTGATCCATCGGGGTATGCGATCGTCACCTTTTCTGATATCCGCACCGGGTTCAGTAATCCAGTTGCGTACCGGGTTTCCCCTAATGGAACCATGATGTGGGGGCCCACCGGTATCCTGCTGGCAAACGACAGTAACTTCGACCCAAGCCCGCAGGTCTGTACCACCCAAGCGGGAAACAGCGTCTTTGCGTGGGAAAGCTGTCCAGACAGCGGCAACTATCTGGTCAAACTGCAAAAAATTTCTCCGACGGGACAGGTGCTCTGGGGCGATGGTATCACGCTTTCGTCGACTGGTGTTGATCTCACCTCTCCTTACCTCTTCCCAGCGGAGGACGACTCTGTGTACCTGGCTTGGCATACGCAGACCGGCCCGTACTATGCCCCCAACCGCGGTCTCTACGTGCAAAAACTCGATGCGGGAGGAAATTTCCTGTGGGAGTCAGATGCTATCGTCTATTCTCCAGTCACGTCGGGCCCAATAGTGTACCTGCAGACATGTCGGGATGATGCCGGTGGTATTGTGTTCGCTTGGTACCGCTCGACAGATTCCACCCACTTCCAAAGCTATGTACAGCATATGGATGCTGACGGCACGATGACCATGCCCACCGGTGGTGCGGTCGTCTCCACGTCGACCGCCCGTCTGCACATGTATCCAGCACCAGCGTTCTTACCGCAGACCCAAGAGGTCGTCGTGTTTTTCAGCGAGCAGGACTTGAACCAAAACAGCCGCGGCATGTACGCACAGAATCTCGACCTTGATGGGAACCGGCTGTGGGGTGAGGAAGGAAAGCAACTGATCGGGCTTTCCATGAACGATTACCTGCTTTTCACCGCTGACGGGAAAGACAATACCGCCATATGCGTCTACCAGGCTGCTGTGTTCGGTACTCAGGATACGAAAATGCAGGCGGTGATGCTCGATGATACAGGGGCTTTCGTCTGGGCGGACTCGTTTGTTGATCTCTGCACTGTTCAGAGCCAGAAGTTACACAACGTGATGACGAATTATTACATGGGACAATGGGTCGCTGTATGGGAGGATCTCCGCAACGACGGCGGAGATATCTATGCGCAGAACATCCAGCCGGACGGAACGTTAGGTGTTGTCGCAAATCAACCCCCGGTCGCTGATTTCACCTGGATGCCAGC
>DATKKD010000185.1:0-1489 GCA_035543435.1 Thermoplasmatota archaeon | reverse complement strand
CGCGTGGGTGCTTGCGGCGGGGAACGACAATGCCGCAAATATGAACGGTACATACATCGCCACTCCCTGGGATAGTACGCAGCACGTCCGGTACAATGCTACCACAAATGTCCAGGCTCACAACAACACTCGCGACTGGGTCTGGGTGGAAATCAGCATTAATATTCCCAGCAATGCTGATGCCGCGACCTATACTGGTCAGATTTGGTTCCACTTCAAGGCCTCCACGCACACGTAAGGAACCGTCCTTTCACCCTTTGTTCTCCCTTTTTTTTCACGACTCTTTCTGGAGGCATCTTTATAACTTCACTATCCTTCCCTGTCAGTCCGATACAGCTGACGTTCCTGCCCTTGAAACGAAAAAATCCATGGAGTGTGATATCCTGAATTAAGTTTCTCCTGAATTCTCGACAACACCATCTCACACTCCTCTTTTCTCACTTTCCCTTGCTTTTTCTAAGAACGCCCGATACGGCGTTCGCAAACGGCCGTTCTCCAGACTGCTATGTGGCCGTTTGAAATTGTAATACATGATTGTCTCCTCCCAGCTCGGAAAATGTTTTCGGAGTTTCTCGATTGTCTGTCCTACACGCTCCACCTTCCCATTCGACTGTGGATGCTTCACCCGTGCTTTGATATGGAGAACTCCATACTGCTTGAGCACCTGTTGAAACTCATTCATGCTTGGGGCTGCACAGGTGATCCTCGGCAGCGACGTGAATTGAACGCCGTGATCAGTCATCACCTGTTTTGGGGCACCATAGGTCTGGACTGCCTGTTTGAACACATTGACCGCGTTCTCAGCTGTGGCGTTGCGGAACACGCCACATCCTGTGATGAACCGGGATGCATCATCCTCGAAAAGGATGATCTGTTCCTGTGTGTGTTCGAACCAATCTGCATGCCATAGGATATTGCTGAATCGACGTTCATACCGCACGTATGAACGTCTTCGTTGTTTATGTGGTTCATCTTTCGCTAATCCTTCCTCCTTGAGAATCCTATGGATCCGGTTATGACTCATGCGAATATTTTGTTCCGCTAGGATCTTTTCAAGAGTGACCGCAGCCAGCGGATGGCTGCGGTATGTTTCAATGACAATACGTTTCTCTTCAGAGGAAATCGGCGACGGTTTCCTCCCCGATTTCCTTGGAAAAGGGTACTCAGAGGTCTCATAGAATCGCCGATGGAGCTCACGCGTCCACTGAGGCGTAATATCCTGTAATTTAGCTATCCTGTAGATGGACCGCTCCTGGGCATCGACTTCTTTGATGATCCACCTCACCTTCCATTGATTCAGCTTCCTCATCGGAACTGAATCATCTTTCTCTATTTCCAGGAGAAAGTAATTTCGGGATAAGACATCGTCCTCTTTCCCATAATAAAGTTTATATCTCTTGTGGGATACTTCCTCTTTTGCTGGGCGTAGGTGGACGGCTGACGGTGACCGCACGGTCGCTGAGGAAAGTCCTCTCTCACTCTGAATCAG
>DATKKD010000184.1:0-1879 GCA_035543435.1 Thermoplasmatota archaeon | reverse complement strand
AGGAATCCATAGGGTAGGTCAGTGCGTTTGCTTGAAGGATGTGGATTTGGTCGTCCAGATGCAGCACATGAACGCAGTCAGAAGCGTCTCGAACCGCGGAGGGATTCTTGTCAATCCCGATGGTGGAAGCATCAGTCATTTTTGCGATGAGCAGGGATGTCGAAGGAAGCGATCCGCAGCCGATATGCAGCACGGAATCGTGCTTCGTGATTTTCGCGAGCCGTATTTCGTTTTCGACGATGTCCTCATAGTACTCAATGTACGCGGTGAGCAGTGAAGGGAATTTTACGACGATTTTTTCCATGAAGATGAAGATGTAGTCGCTAACTTTTTTGAGGGAAAACGCCTTGAGGTTTCTGCTGACATTTTTTAACAGGAAAGAAAAAAGGCTAAGGAGGATGCTGCCGGTTTTTCGAGATGGTGTTTTATTCATGATCCTCCGTGATGTACCCTTCGGTCTTCAACCAGTGTTCAACATGGCGTAACCCTTCAGACAGGGAGATCTTCGGTGTGTACCCCAAGAGGTCTTTGGCAGCCTCTATGGAGACCGTGTGATGGTTCGTAAAGATTTCGACAGCATAGGGAGTGACCCATGGTTCAACCCTGAAAAGCGTGTACAATGCCATCATCATTTTGCTGATTACCAACGCAGTGCTTTTCGACAGGTTTTTCTGAATCGGCGGTTTGTGCGCCATTTTTGCTAACGCGTTGATGTAGTCGCCCCAGGTTACTGTGTTGTCACCGTCGGTGATGTCGATGGTTTTTCCAAGGACACCCGGTTTATCGACTGCAATCATTATCGCATCGAGGAGATTGTCGATGTACGTGTGCAGAAAGATGCCTTTTCCATGATCGACGAGGGCGATACGGTTGTTCTGAATGGCCCGGAGTAGTCGCAACACCCAGGTTGTCGCACCAGGACCATAGACGTTCCCTGGTCTGATGATGACGACAGGGAATTGTTCTTCAGCGTATTTCTTCAACAGATAGTGTTCAGCAAGTGCTTTGGTTTTTTGATACTCGGCTATTCTCTGCTGTGATTCATAGTGGATGTGGGATAAGAAGATGAATCGTCTGACCCCATGGATCTGGCAGAGGGTGGCAAGGTGTTGTGTTGCTTCGACGTTGATACGATGGAACTCCTTTTTTGGTCCGTAGTCTTTCACCATCGCTGCGCAGTGGAAGACGACCTCGACGTGGTCCATGATCGATTCGAGGAACTCAGGGTCAGCAATGTCCCCGGTCACATATTCGAGGTTCGCATGGGAAAACGAAGGCTGGGTGTGATGGATGACGCCACGGACCTGATGTCCCTCTGTTGCGAGTCTCTGTACGAGCGTACCGCCGATGAATCCTGAAGCCCCGGTTACCAGACATCTCATAGGCTTCCTTCCTGGAACTCATAGCGTTTTCGAAGGAGATACTGAGAACCGCTTGTGACAAGGAGCGCGACAACGTAAATCACGACAGCGATAGGGAGTGGTGCGATGCCGAAGACGAACGCTGACGCAAGTGTGATCCGTTCGATGACGAAGAATTCGTGGAACCGTAATCCTTTTTCTCGAGAATAGCTAGACAAAGACCGTACGAGGTACAAGTAGAGGAAGAGGAGAATGGTGATGTCGATGATCATGATGAAATAAAATTCCACGGAGAGGAAATGGTAGTACCAGGGGAGAAACAACGTAAGAGGAAGCCAAATCACAGTCAGGATCACCGACAGGTACACTGAGAATCTGATACCATATGCCACAGGGATCGTCCGATATCCTCCTTGTTTGTCCCCTTCGATGTCCCTGATCGCTCCGACAAGGTTGCTGTTGGTATCATGGAGGAGGAACACCAACGCAAGCAGCCAGATATAGGGAGGGAATGAGGA
>DATKKD010000183.1:0-1301 GCA_035543435.1 Thermoplasmatota archaeon | reverse complement strand
ATCGAGAATGAGGCAGCCAAGATCTTCGTGGAGGTTAGCCTTGAGGAAGTCCTGAGCCGAGACGAACGTTTTCACATTAAATCCGACCGATTTCAGCAACAGTTCCGTGGATTGGCGCACCGACGGGTCGTCATCAACAATAAAAATGGTAGGCTTCTGGTCAGGCATAATCAAAGTATAAAGGGTCGAGGGTCGAGTGTCGAGGACCAAAGTAAAGCGGGTCGAGGGTCGAGAACCAAGGGTCGAGCATTGAGGGACGAGTGGTAAAGATTTCCCTCGGCACTTTATGTTCATTACTCATTACTCGTCACTCGACCCTCCTTACTCGTTACTCGTTACTCCTACCTTGGTGACCTTACGCATTCGAATTATAGAGCTGGTGAGAATCCCAATGATCTCATCAATCAGTTCTACCCTTGCTTTGATCACTTCCTGAGATAGCCAGTGATGCATTCGCTCATACCGCCCCCGGGTCTCACGCGATGAGCCTCGAGCGATGTCAAGAAAGCGAACATATTCAGCCCGGCTTTGCCGTCCGTAACCTTCTTCGATGTTCGCGCATATGGAATCAGCACTGGCCACCTGTTGAGCAATCAATCGATAACACCGAGGGTCTGACTTGAGAAACTCCATATCCTTTATTACCAGATCAAACAATTCTCCGGCTTTTCTATAGGCTCCAAATTGTTCGAGTGCACTTTGACTCATCTTCGCTCAATAATTAAGAGTGTCGAGTATAGAGTGTCGAGGGACGAAAACCGAGGGTCGAGTATTGAGGGACGAGTGGTAAAGATTTCCCTCGGCACTCTATGTTCATTACTCATTACTCGTCACTCGACCCTCGTCACTTTCTTCTCACTCGACCCTTGCAGCTACCGGCAGTGTAAAAACGAACGTCGCTCCTCCGTCGGGATTATTCTCAGCCTGGATCGAACCCCCATGAGCATGGATAATCCTTTGACTGATGGCGAGGCCCATTCCCATCCCGGCGGATTTGGTGGTGTAAAAAGGCTCAAACAGCTTCTCCCTGTGAGCTTCGTCAATTCCTGCACCAAAATCCCTGACCGATACCTTCACGCCCCGATCTTCTTCGTTTTCAGTCTTGATCACAAGCTTACGTAAATCCGGTTTTGTTTTATTCATAGCATCAACAGCGTTCAGCATCAGGTTCAGGAGGACCTGCTGCAATTGAACCCGGTCACCCGCCACAGCCGGCAGCTCCGGGGCAAGTTCTGTCTCAACTGACAACCCTTCCAGGACCGAATCGCCGCGAACGAAAGCAAGGATGTCCTGAATGACAT
>DATKKD010000182.1:0-2626 GCA_035543435.1 Thermoplasmatota archaeon | reverse complement strand
CAACTCGAAATGGCTGTCGAGCCTCGGCAGGCGACTCGGCTGGGTCGAGGCGGACGTATCCGTGATTAACGGTTTTGAGAAGGTCAACGAATCCGTGATTCTTTCGCCGGACACCCTGCATAGCATGACGACCGCACGGTTTCTGCAACGCACGCTGAAGGAAAAGAGCCTGAGGCCGTACATCGAGGAGACGCGGCGGTTGTACGAAAAAACTGCAGAGGTCATGGTCACCGCGATCGACAGGCATCTCGGCTGGAAACGACTTCAACCACAGGGTGGACTGTACACTTCTTGTCCGACCCCAGCAGGCGAAGACCCGGTGAGGTTCGTGGAACGAGTACTGAAAGAAACAGGGGTGTTGCTCATCCCTGGCGTCGGGTTTGGTCCGAGCATGGAGCATGCGGTTCGTATTTCGTACGGCCCCCTCTGTTATGAGCACGACCACATAAGGGAAGGCATCGAGCGGATCGGAAACTATCTCAGAACCGTCCATTAGATTTTTTGTACAAGCAGTGCCTCTTCACCAGTGACCGCAAGGATTTTCACGCCGATGGTGCTATGCTTCCTTGGGATGCCCACCTCGTAGGTCCCTTTCACTAGGGCATTCTTTTTAACAGGCACATCCGCGATGGAAGCATGGAACACTGCGCCGTCGTACTCGGGGTCGATGAGCACTCCGTCGATCATGCTGCGGAAATCAGGGATATTGTCCTTGAGGAGGTTCCTCCTGATGCTAGGGCTCTTCAGAAGGATAGAGGATTCAAAGGTTTCGAGCGTGACTCGGATAGCGTTCGTGTGGAGGGATTCCACGGTCATGGTCGCTCGTACTGGTGGATTGCTCCGGGAGTGTCTCTTTCCTTGTGTTCGTGGATGCACTTGATAGATCAAGAATGTCTGGTTCCTCGTTGTGCTTGTCCGCAGCTGTTCTCCGATGACCTGCTGGAGCAGTCTGCTCGTCATCCGCACCGCGATCGGGTGTACGTCGCAGGCGATCCAGCGTCTCCCAAGCCGTTGCGCGACGCGCGCGGTCGTGCCAGACCCGGCGAACACATCAAGGACTAGATCCCTAGGTTTCGAGAACGCGGCAAGCAGCCGTTCCAGGAGCTCCTCGCTTTTCTCGGTCCTGAACCCATGGTCGAACGAGTACGAGGCGATATCGGACCAGACCGTGTCAAGGAACTTTTGGTCGCTGGGGGGAACCCAGTGTTCGATCTTCCCTGTCGATGATTTCCTGATGAACTCTTTGTCACAGCCGGTCTGCACCCAGTACTTGTACAACGAAAGGGTATCCGGGGTATGGTTTCGCTGGTATTCGAGGTAATTGTCCACCGCTTGGTGCGCTCTGGTCTTTTTCCATTTCCATTGCCCTGCAGCTGGGGTGACACCTAGGACTGGGTACCGCATGGTCGGCCTGTCCGCACCGCTCCAGAACTCCTTCCAGTACCCCTCTGGATGGTTCACCTGTTGCTTTGCTACCATGACTGGTTTGAACCGGGTCTCCGGGTGTTTGCTGTAGCAGTAAATCACGTCATGTCCCTGCGGCAGCGACTTGATCTCGGTGAACTGTCCCTGGAGGTTCTTGTAGACGCGTTTCACCACAAGTTCGTTGCGGAAGTTCTCCTGTCCGAACACCTCATCCAGAACCAGCTTGACGTAATGCCCGACATGGTAATCGAGGTGTACGCACAGGAACCCGGTGTTCTTCAGCAGGTCCCTGAGCTTGAGGAGCCGTTCGTACATGAACTGGAGGTACGACGGGGTGTCCCAAGTGTCCTCGTATGCGGTCTGCTGGAGCAGCGCGGGGCGCGTCGCTGAACCTCGCAGCTTGATCATGCGGACGTACTCCGAGCCGCTGTTGAACGGCGGGTCGATGTACACGAAATCGATGCGCTCTCTGAATCCGTTCGACAGGAGAAGATCGAGAACGCGGGCGTTATCACCCTGGAAGAGGAGGTTATGCCAGTCCTTCTTCAGGGCATCGTACGAGAAAGAGGGCGGTGCCTTTACGGTCCGTTGCGGATCATAAATCTCAGTGAGGTGAGCAGAAGCCCTGTTCATCGCCCGAGGTCGTTGTTTTCCCTTCCAGTGCACCTGAACCGATGATATTTTCGTCGACGGTGTACGATTCTCTTTCAGGCAGGTCATCTCCAGGCGGAACTGTGGTGAGAGGATATGGTGTGAGCTGATAAGGACTTTTTCCCACCATTGGGTGGGCAGCGAGGACGCACCAGTATGATTATAAAGCTGATCCACCTTCTGAGATTTGGAGGATTTGTATGAAGAAAGCAATCGCGATCATCATTGCAGGTTTGTGTGTGCTACCGATACTTGCCGCAGGTGCTAATTTTAACACCAGCGAGCGTATGCAAAAGAATAATCGTGCGAGTCTCTTACAAGGCGGTTGGGTGGAGCAGCGGGACGGTCTTACTATCCTTCATGTCAACGGTTCTCATTACAAGATGGGATATCAGCATGGCAGTCTTCTTCGCGAATGGGTGCAGGAGGACATCCGTGCGTTCCTCGCGTTCGCGAATCAATCGATCTCCTACAGCACGCTGCTTGGGTGGTGGAACCTGGAAAGCCCGTACGTGCCCCAGGAGTACAAGGACGAGATGCAGGGGGTCGC
>DATKKD010000181.1:0-5093 GCA_035543435.1 Thermoplasmatota archaeon | reverse complement strand
CCCCCGTAATCGCCCTCGGAGGCGGACCGTATGGAGTCGAAAATGTTCATGCCGGACGCCGATGAGTTCGCGATGTCACGCAGGAAATCCGGCAGCTTGTCCATGATCTCCCGTTTCTGTTTTTCTTTTTTCGCAGCGTAGAACCCGACCGGCCCGATGCATCCCAGCACACCGAACACGAGATAATCTATCGGCAGCAGGATCCCCTGCAGGATCAACGGCGTGCCGATGAACGAGAAAAACCCAAGGATGAAGAAGACCGCCGCGATGGTGACGGAGACCACGATGAGGACATCACCGACTTTGTCCCGACCGTACTTCCTGTTGACGTCATATTTCTTTACGAGCCGTACTGCCTTTATACGCCCTCACCCATCCCTGATTTCATCATCACATAAAACCCGAAATACGCAAGCGGAAGGATGAACAACGAGATAATATAAAGGAAATTGAACTGGATCCCACCGCTGGTCAATCCCATGATCGAGAGGATGATCACAAGAAATAGGGGGAAGGCGATGACGGTGGTGACAAAGCTTTCCGCCATAATGGCGAGTGAGTCGAGGTTCTTCTTTCGCTCGTTCAAATCATCGAACATGTACTGGTCCACGCAACGCTCGAAGTATGGAGCAAGCGCACTACCGGACTGTAAGACCTCCACGATCCCCTGGAGGAAATCCTTGAATTTCCTGGAGGGTGAGATACGGATCGCGTGTTTAAGGGCAGTGATCGCATCTACACCCATCAGCTCGATTTCCGTGGTAATCTTTTTCGCTTCTTTCTGCACCTCACCGTACAGTTTGATGCCCGCGAGGGTACCGAAGATTTCTGACGGTGACACCCCAGCCACCGACATCGTGTTGACGAAGTTCGCGACATATGGGAGATGGCGGTCGATGTTTTTCTCCCGCGCCTTTGCCTTTGTCGCGGGAAGCCGGAGGTAGACCATCCCGATGAGAAGGGGAATGAGCGAGCTGACAACAAGCATCAACGTAAGAGTAATGCTGTTTGGCAAGACGAGATATAGAAGCAATGTCGAAGAAAATGAGATGATAAACCCGATGACGATATTCATGAGGACCATAGAGTAATACTCTTTGTTGATCATGAGGATGTCTGCTTTCTCAAGGAGGTTGTCTCGTTTTGTCTCGCTCACGTTGAATTTCTCAAAGACACGCGCAAATATGAAACGACAAAATCGTGTGTACCTCGTGGATCTCATACTTCGGCGTCCCTCTTTGCCATGTCAAGGATCTTTTCAGGGAATTTTTTGTAATCTGCGACGATGCGACCGAATTTCTTGTACCCACGAACATTTTGTTTGCGCATCCACTCAAGGACCAGTATTCGATTATCCAGCTCCTGCTTGAGTTGTTCATCATTCCAGTCGTACTGCTGTTTGATGCGGTTGAGAATCTTGCTGGAGCCCGTGCTTTCAAATCGGTCCTCTGTTTTTGAGATCCAGGTATACGGTGCCATGAAGATGAGCTGGTTCGTGTCCGGGTCAAGTTTGATGATTTCGGTGACACTCGTCATGCGTCGGACCATCTTCCCTCCCAGGTCGACCATGTTTTGGAACACGATGACGTCAAGAGAGGTTAAAAGCGCCCGAGGTAGCTCGATGGGCGGGTTCTCAAGTCGTTGGATAAGGGTATGGATTGAGCTTGCGTGCACGGTCGCGTACGCGGTGTGACCAGTCGCCATCGCCTGAAACATGCTGTACGCCTCCTTCCCTCGGACCTCACCGACGATGATGACGCGCGGCCGCTGTCGTAACGCCGCCCGGATAAGGTCGAACATGTCGATGTCTTTGCCTGTCTTGCTTTCATCACTTGCAGCGAATCCTCTCCTGGTGGTGCCCGCGATCCAGTTCCTATGTGGAATGCTTACCTCGCGGGTGTCCTCTATGGAGATAATCTTGTGTGACGCAGGGATGAACAACATGAGCGCATTAAGTGCAGTTGTTTTTCCGCTCGCAGTTCCGCCGCAGAATAGGATTGAGGCGCCGTTTTCGATCGCCATCCAGAAATAGGCTGCCATTTCCGTGGACATCGAGTTCGTGTCCATCAAGTCGATCGGGGTGAGCGGGGTTTCTTTGAATTTTCGGATTGTGAACGTCGATTCGCTCGTGATGGTGCGCGCGAGAGTCGCCTGCAGACGCGAGCCGTCAGGAAGCTTCCCGTCGACGATTGGTGAGAAAATCGAGATTTGTTTCCCCGATATCTGACACAGTCTCATAAGGAATGAGTCGAGCTCTTCTCCAGAATCGAAGAAAATGTTGGTCTCGATTGCCTCATATTTCCGGTGATGAATGAAAATCGGAGTGTCAGGACCATCACAGGAGATATCCTCGATTCCCTCATCATGCATGAGGATGTCGATGCGTCCAAATCCGAGGAAATCCCGGAAAATATAGTAAAAAATCACGTTCTTTGAGTCCTCCTCGAATATCATGTGATTGTCCACGATGATCTGATCCAGCGTGCGTTCGAGGAATCGTTCCTTATCCTTGAATGGCATACCGAAGGTGTCGATATCCGCGACCATTTTAAACAGATGAGCGAGTTCCTTTATGACTTCCTTTTCTTTATCATTGATCTTCGGTTCGATGACTTCATATCTGATCTCATGGCGCACCCGATCGTAGATGATCCGCTTCGATGCCTGTTTCTTCCACCCGAACCCTGTCTGCTTCTCCAAGACTTCGATGTGCTTTTCTCCTTTCTGGAGCATATCGCTGGTCGTCGTCTCTGTCTTTTGTTGCGGTGGCGGCTGCTTCAGGGCTTCATTTGTCGTTTTCGTAGCTGAACGAGACGGCTTCGACGGTGTTTTCTTCCGATTGATCAGATCAAGGAAGTTTTTATTCTGCGGGGGTGTGGTCTGCAATGGTTTAGTGATTTTGAAGGTCTCAGTGGTTTGTGTCACTGTTTGGGTCACGGTCGGCGTCTCTTGGGTCTCGGTGGTTTGTGTGACTGTCTGAGTTACGGCCGGTGTCTCTTGGGTCTGTTTGGGTTGCGTTTTTTTCTTATACAAGGAGATAATCGATGATTCTTCGTTTTGATCCTTTTTTTTGTTTTTTTCAATCAAACTCATAGGTTTCACCGAATCTTATATTTGTTAAGGATGCGTTCATAGAGGTCATACTCATCTGACCGCATGAATCGGTTAATGACTTCCTCGGGTAGCTCCCCGAGGAGTTCATCTGTGATTTGAAGTATTTTTTTGATGTCCGAATCGATTTCGGCTGGCTCTGGGTTGTATTTTCCGATATCATCTGCTTTGATGAGTTCGCGGTGCTTCACCTGTTCTTTGAGCATTTGTTTTTCTCGTTTAAGTTTGAGTCGCTCTTCGTATATTGCTCTGCGCGCATTGATACGTCCCAAACGTTGCTGTTCCTTGAGCTGATGTTTCATCAACGACTCAGAGGGTTGTACTTCCTCGTTTTTTTGTTCCTTTTTTTCCTGTGTTTTTGCCACCTTCATCTTATATTTTAAGAGTTTTTCACGTTCCTTTTCAATTTGTTTCTGGACTTTCCCTTCATGCTCTCGTTTTTTTTGTTCCGCTTTTTCCAGTTGTATCTTTTCCTTCTCCTCGAGTTCGCGTCTTCTTTTTTCCAATCTCTCCTGTCGTTTTTTTTCCTTTTCCTCAAGCTCACGTTTTTGTTGTTCCTCTTTCTCAAGACGCTTTCTTTCTTTTGCATCCAGCTCGTGTTTTTGCTGTTGTTCTTTTTCCAGTCGTTTTTTTTCTTTTTCGTTTAGCTCCTGTTTTTGTTGTCCCTCTTTATCCTGCCGTTTTCGTTCCTTCTCCTTAAGCTCATATTTCTGTTGTTGTTCTTTTTCGAGTTTTTTTTGTGCTTCTTCTACCTTGTCTTCCTGTTCCTCGAGTTGATGGAGTTTCTCCCTGAGAATCTGTGCCCGCTCTTCAAAGTCGTCCGGAACGTAGCTTTGTTTGAAATCATCTTTTTTTTTGGAATCTTTCAGAAAAAAAACCTGTGATTTCTTTTCGATCGCCTCGTTTTGTTTTGCTGCGGTGAAGAAGACTCCCTGATACTCTTTCTGATTGAGTGCTTTCGCATCGAGGATCACGAATGGTTGCTCGTGGTTTTTTGTTTGTGTTCTATGCAGTTGTCGTCCAGCATGGCGGTCCACGATGGTGATAGGTTGAGTGAGATGCGAGGAGACGTCGTCGGTCGCGAATTCACTCAGGTCGATGATCTCGACGCGGTCCTGATGATGTGCACTGAAATACAGCATGGTGTCGTTGGGGTCAAAGCTGGTAATGAATCTGAATTCAGGTTCTCTTCCTACGGGAAGGTCTGCCGTGAATTCATCAGGCAGGAGGTGGGTCTTCGGTATAGAAAGAGCCGGCCCGTGGGGGAAATCGAGCTCAACATGACCGGGCCTTCTTTCGAGTTGTGGGCGGTGTTCAACAAGCTCTTGAGGCAGTGCATCCGAGGGTGCGGCCAGGATGTGTTCATCAGAGGCTTGCTCTTTGTCGTGTTTTTGTATCAGTGCATCAATTTTTTGAATCATGGCCAAATGAAAATCTATGGTGGTTTCCTCTGAGGTTTTTACAGGTATTGGTTTTTTCAAATAGAGCGTTCCTGTAATTGGAAAAAGCAGAAAACATGAGTTAGAGATTTGTATGTATTTCCTTTGACGGAGTTGCATGCGGCTCCCATCCTCTCTTACGTAGACGATTGATTACAGCTATTATCTGTTTTAGCATCCCAATTTTTTGCAATGATGTAAGGAACTATTTTCTAATAAACGTTTCTATTTTAAGCGACTGGGTGGACTCACCATACGATTCGACCTACGAACTAAACGCTATATTCCTATCATGATATTATAGAATATGAATAAAATTTAAATTATTTTTTAGAGTTTTTTTTTCTGCGAGATTTGGCGTTTTTGACAATTTTCTCCCATATCTTTTTATATCGAAAGTGTGAGAAGAGTCCGTATTAACTGGCGAACATGAATGACGTCCTATGAGCGAAAAAAACTGTTTGGAAGGCGGTATTGCGAACGAAAAGCCCTTGCTTTTCAAAAAGTTTTTATACCCGCTACGACATGTATCACCAGCAAAAA
>DATKKD010000180.1:0-2986 GCA_035543435.1 Thermoplasmatota archaeon | reverse complement strand
AGCGAGTTGGAGAACCGCATGACACATCTGTTGGGGCAGTGCTTCAACCCCATCACGTGTCCCACCTCGTGGATCGCTTCTTTTTCTTTCAGGTCAGTGGTCGGGAGGCGGTAGAGGGAGAGGAGTGCGCCGCGGAAGGGGGACGCTAATCCGAAGAGGAAGTTCATGTCTCGGGCGTACAGGTCCTCGGGGATCACCCATAAGGTCAGCTCTTTATGTTTCACGGTGAGTAAGTAATCAAGGAGAACCTCTGCGTCGTATTGATCCCTTGATGGATTGTACGCCTGCATTGGTAACGCGAGTGTTCCTCCTATTGAGATCCTGAGGAGATCCCCATAGGTGCGTCGTAGGGAGGCAGTGATGAGCTGGAGGTCTTCGTCAGAGATTCGGATGGAAAAAATCTCAAGGGGACGAGGAGGGGATTGAGATGCAAATCGAGGTGGTCGGTTCATGGCATGGCGGGGTTGTTCATGGGTGATTTGTTTTATTTTGTTTGCTATGATTGGAGGTGAAACAGAATTCGATCAGCTGGCGCTGAGGCCGAACAGGGAGAATCCGGATACTCGTGAATCATTTTTCAAGTCGTCAGTCCGGGAACGATCACGTTCCTCCATACTGGAAGGCGGTCAGGTCCATGTCCGTCCAGTCGTTGAAATCCCGTGCCGACCCCCGTGAACCGTCCGAGTAGTCAACCGTGGTGTACATGTAACCGTAGTTCATGCAGCTCTTGTACGGTCTCCAGATCCACCAGCCGATCTGCCAGGGGAACGCGCTGAAGCGGTTATGGCCGCCGATCGGGAAGATGTCGAGGGTATGCCCGGTCTCATGCATGTAGGCGCTCGCGTAGATCGTGTCCCGGTCCATGAACGGGATCTTGGTTTTGGACTCGATCCCGTGAGCGGAGATCTGGAAGCGGTTGTTGCCGAACATGTTGCCGTTCACGACCGAGCTCTGATAGATGACGACCCCGTAGTGGAACACCCCAAGGCGCCAGTTGTGCTGGTCCCCATGGAGGAAGTAGTTCTGATAAATCCGGTTCAGTTCGCTGTCCGTGGTGGAGTTGTCGAACGGGATCATCTCAGACCCGGTGCCGTTCCAGCTACCGTCGTCGAGATGGTACACGATGTTGCGTCGGTCGTACGCGGTGTACAGCATTTCCTTGGACCCTTGAGGCAGGAGGCTGGTCTCCCCGCTGGGGCTGGGCTTCATCTGGTCAAGTTCGATGAACAGGTCCTTGCAGAACGGGTCCGACCCCCATTGCGCGGTGCGATACTCCTCGAGGTTGTTGAGGCCGTCGACGTCAGCGTCGAGGCTTTGGTGCGCCTCCGCCACGTTCGGGTCATACCCATACCTCCATTCCCATTCGATCGGGACACCGTCGTGGTCCAGATCCTGGCCCCGGTTGTCCACGGTCGGATCGGTGCCGTACTGGTAGACCTCGGTCCAGTAGGGGATGCCGTCGCCGTCCTCGTCGGTCTGGTTGATGTTGAACCAGAGTTCCGCGTCGAGGTCATGCTGGTAGATAGAATCGTCGTCGCAGCCGTTGAGACGTCCATAGCCGCTCGCGTCGCCGAGGTGGTCGTCCCCGGTCCAATGCCCGGTCTTGATTGAATAGGAGAGTTTGGCTTCCCTGGCGTCGGTGGTCGTCCCTACGGTCGGGCTGATGTCACAGATCTTGTCGGGGGTGCCGGTCTCGTTGGCGTCCCAGAGCTGGATGGTGACGTTGACAAACTCGACGTCGTCGGGGACGTTGAGTGTCGCGGACCAGTTAGGGTCGTAGATGTATTTCTGGTTCATCCAGACGGGACTCGTGAACTCGTTGCCGTTGATGATGACTTTCACGAAGAAGTCAGGGTCGCTGGTGGCGTCGATGTATTCCCGTTTGTGCACCTGCCAGTCGAGCTTGTCGAGCGCCCTAATCTTCTGGATCGTGACCGTGATCGAGATGTCGGCGAGCGGGTCGAAATCCGTGCTGATGGGTGCAGTGCTTGCTCGTACGGCTGGTCGTGGGAGCGTGGTCGTTAAGATAAATACCGTAAGGACGGTCATCAAAATCATTACATTCTTCTTTCTTGGCATGATAGGTATCCCCCTTGAATAGCTATGGAATCCTATGAGCGTCCTTCTAATTATAGTTTTTCTTTCCCATGTCCTTTTGAGAAAAAAGGAGACGTAACGGGGTTACCACCCGAGGAGCTGTCTGAGAATCGGGAACGCGTGCGGGAACCGTTCGAACAGTCTCGCCCGGAACGGGTGAAGAGGAACATCGCTCGTGCAGGGCAGGGTCACGGTCAGGGTCGCCCAGTGGCTCTCCATGCCATACTCGTCGATGGCTTTGACCTTGACGATGTACGTCCCTTGGAAGCCCCAGATGTGGGTGAGGTTGACGGTCTCTCCGGAAGCGTATTGGGAGGTCATCTGGGTAGTGTTGTCGCCCCAGTCGATGAAATATTTCATAGGGTCCTGGTCTGGGTCGGTGGCGGTGATCGTGTACGGGTACACCGTGCGCGCCTTCCCGTGGGTCTCCCCGGTGATGACGGGCGTGTTCGGGATGGTGTTGGCGACGCTGAAGTTGACATCGTCGAACCTGATCTCGACGCTGGGGTCTGGTTCGTTCGGCCAGATCACTTCCTGTCCGACTTTGAGTTTGACATAAGCTCCGTGGGGGCTTAGACTCACGATGGTCTCTAGAAAGCGCCATCCTGCGCCTTCGTACCATTCACCCACGCCCGAGCCGCCGAGGTAGCTGTAGTTTTTGTCGTAGACGTCGATGAAGAGGTAGGAGGTCTGAGTGGCTGCTGGGAGTTTCAGGAAATTGTACCAGGCGGAGTAGGCATACGTGCTGTTGTCGGGGTCCACCGGGATGTAGTCGGTGGTGACCCAGAAAAGTGCAGGGGTGAGGGCGGCGCTGGTGAGGTTCCGTACGCCGATGGATTTGTTGCCGGTGTAGGCTTCGTTCGCATCCCAGGTGTAAATCCCGGTGCTC
>DATKKD010000179.1:0-17969 GCA_035543435.1 Thermoplasmatota archaeon | reverse complement strand
GTTATTCATGTACACAATTGCTGTGCTGTTATCGAACGCTGCAATCGCCGGGTTGGTCCCCTCGCCAACATATAGTTGGTACGGGGTGTACTCGATATCTGCCTCGACGCTGGGGTCAATTTTCTTCCAGACAATCTGATTTGCACCGGTCTGGTTGTTGTACTGCCAGGTGAGTTGGAACGCGCTTGGGAGGTCGACCATGTCAGGGTGCACCGCTGGAGCAGTCCAGAGATGAGATTGGGCGTCGAAGAAAAAGACGCTCCCCAGGCTTGAATCCCGTATGTTGTAATTCATGTAGATGGGGCACTGGGATATGTCATAGGCCGGGCTGCTCTGTACATAATGGTAAATGAACATGTTAACGGGCCCGTAGTACGGTGCTGTGGTTCCGACTGTGTAGGGCTCATAGTAGAACCCACCGTCTGCGACACATGAATATTCAGGTTGATCTGCTACCTGATTCCATGTGAAGTAATTCCATGTTGAAGGATCGGTGGTGACATCGGTTATGGTGTATCCTCCGACTTGGGACACATCGGGAGCGCAGAAGACCCCGTATAATCCATTGAAGTCGGTGGGTTCGGGACCTTTAATGTACGCCGTGTCAGCATGGAGTATTTGAGCGGTACCGGTGAGAGTGATAATCCAGCTGATCCAACTGTTTGGATCCGTTGGGGTATTCGAATACGCTACGCCCATGTTTGACGTTGATGTATCAACCATGTTTGTCCAGGAGACAACCACGTGACCTGCTTGGTCGACAGTGATCGATGGATACTCGTCATCCCCTACCCCTGAGAGCAGGATATCGTCGCCTCTTCCCGCAGAATTAACATTTTTTGGTATTTGGTACGCTGTTGGTGTCATGGTATGAACTGCTGGTTGCTGCTTTTGAGCGGTGTTAGTAACGACAGCTGAACCAGGCGTCACGAACGCCAGCGCAACCGCGATTACTAAGACTGCCTGTAACATATATTTTGCTTTTTTTATTTGCTTCATAAAATCCCTCTATATTAGATGAAGTCTTCTTCTTATATAAATTTTTCTAATTAATATAGAAACTTTATTATTTAATAAAATGGATTTCTCTGGAGGAGACCCTCCTTCGTCCCGTGAAGAGATGGAGAAGAACACACTTATTTACATCAACATTCTTAAACAACGTGCGCGATGCTGGATACAGGGACCGCCATGAATGTGAAACTAATTGCGTACACCCCACAGCCGGAACTCGTGTCCGCGATGGCCGCGACCCTGACCCACACCAAGACAAAGCCAGAGGAACTCCAGCAGGTGAAGAAGAAAGACCTCCAAAAGGTCTTACCGTACGTGATGAAGCTGGGTCATACGAGCGTCGTGGAACATGCCTCGTTCACCTTCGCGATTAGTGACGTCAGCAGGGCGCTCACCCATCAGCTGGTGCGGCATCGGATCGCAAGTTACTCACAGCAGAGCCAGCGGTACGTGAACCTGACAGAGCCTTCGTATGTGGTGCCTCCAAGCATCATGAAGAGCAAAAAGACGAAGAAGGCGTACGACGAAACGATGGGGCTCATCTGGGAACAGTACAACAACCTATTGAAGCTAGGCATCCCGGCGGAGGACGCCCGGTATGTACTGCCGAATGCGACTTGTACGAACATCATGGTTACCATGAATGCACGGTCGCTCCTCAATTTCTTTGAGCTTAGGTGCTGCCTGCATGCGCAATGGGAGATACGCCAGTGCGCAAACAAAATGCTTGGCGAAGTGAGAAAAATCGCTCCGCTTATTTTCAAAGATGCAGGTCCTACCTGTAAAACCCGACGGACGTGCCCTGAAAACAAAAAAAGCTGCCCTCTCTATCCGAAGTGAGACGAAATGAAACGACCGCGGGTGATCGTGAACTGTGCGATGTCCGCAGACGGGAAAATCGCACTCCCCAATAGGAGGCAACTCAGGATTTCTTCTGATGAGGATATCGCGCGCGTGTATCGATTACGAAATCAGTGTGATGCGGTGCTGGTCGGCGTCGGCACAATCCTGTCGGACGACCCGAAACTCACTGTGAAGGAGGCGTACGTGAAACACCCTAGACAGCCGTTACGCGTGGTGCTTGACAGCAACGGTAGGACACCATCTCGTGCTATGGTACTAAACAAGACAGCAAAGACACTGATCATCATGGCGAAGGGGAATAAGAGGTCGTTCAAAGGATCTCATATCGAGGTTGCTCGTTGCACGACTGACCGCTTCGGACTTCTTGAAGTTCCTTGTATCCTTGAGCTACTCGTACAACGAGGAATCAAGACATTACTTGTCGAAGGCGGAAGCACCGTCATCTGGAGCTTCATGCACTCTGATGTCGTCGATGATCTCTTCGTCTATGTTGGATCATGCATCATCGGCGGGAAAAGCACCCCGACCATGGCAGGTGGGCAAGGTGTCGCTGCCGAAGACGAGGCGATCCCTCTCCGTCTCGTAGGTACACGTCGTCTGGGTGAAGGGATTCTGATGCACTATCAACCATGAACAAACCTCGTGTCGATCGAGTTTCTATCGACTGTTTTTATAAAGAAAACAGAGAGAACATAAAAAAACAGCGAAAACTGACTGAGGACCCCACAACTCCCTGGAGTGCGACCATGCCTTTCCCACTGAAAATCTATAAATAAGGCCCGTTCATACAATGTTCGCACATGTGTGGCATTATCGGGATTATTGGGGGACAACCAGTTTCGAGGCTTATCTACCACAGCCTGTTCTCTGTCCAGCACCGTGGCCAGTCCTCCGCTGGGATGCTCACCTACGACGGTAACATCCATGTTACCAAAGATGCTGGCCTCGTCAGAGATGTGTTCAACGAGGAGAAGAAAATCAACAAACCAGGGAACGTCGGCATCGGCCATACACGCTACTCGACCGCTGGCATGGACGACATTGAGTCACTCAAGAAGAACGCGCAGCCCGAGTACCTCGTCAACCCGTTTTTAGCCGCAGCACACAACGGGAACGTGTACAACTGCAATGAAATGACCGGGGTGACCCCAAGAAAACCAAGGACAGACTGCGACATCCAATGGTTACTCCTTCCCATGGCGGACGAACTGTACAAAAAAGAGGTCACCCCTGAGACGATTTTCACTGCCTGCGAAAGCGTGATGAAAAAAGTCAAGGGAGCCTACTCGGTCCTCTACATCGCTGACTCGGGTGACAACCCGTTCCTTTTCGCGATGACGGACCAAAGGAAAATCAGGCCGCTTGCGCTGGGGAAATCCAACGGCATGTACTGCCTTGCCTCGGAAACGCGGGTATTCAAGAAAATCAACTTCGAATACATCAAAGATATCCCAGGCGGTTCCGTGGTTATCATCGACAAGGACGGCCACATCTACGAACGCCAGCTCATCAAAAAACAGGAGTATCCCTGCATGTTCGAGTTCGTGTACTTCGCGAAGCCTGATTCCCGGATTAACGGACGATCAATCCATGCAACTCGTGAGGACATCGGACGACTGCTCGCCCGTGAGCAGCCAGCCGACGCGGACATTGTCGTGCCGGTCCCTGAGTCAGGACGGCGGTACGCGATCGGGTACTCACGAGAGTCAGGCATCCCACTTGACGAGGGCATCATGAAGGACAAGGATGAACGCTCCTTCATCCAGCAGACCCAGGAGAGCAGAGACAAGATCGTCGAGGAAGGATTATCGTTTCTGCGGGCGGTCCTGGAGAACAAACGCGTCGTGCTCGTCGACGACTCCATCGTCCGCGGCACCAACATCAGGAAAATCGTCCGCGGGATGAAGAATGCGGGAGCACGAGAGGTTCACGTGCGCATCGGCTGCCCGCCACTCATCGCGCCCTGCTATCTTGGTATCGACATGCGCAACAAAAAAGAGTTCATCGCACGGGACAGCGACGGTAACATCAAATCATGGGGGCAAATCGCCACTGAAATCGAGGCTGATTCCCTCGGGTACATCAGCATAGAAGGGCTGAAGAAGGCAATCGGGTTCGAGATTTGCAGGGGTTGCATCCAGTTCCCCGAGGGGTATCCGCCGGAGATGCAGCAAGATTTTAAGCGACTCTTCAAGCATCAGAAAGGTGGCATGCGTGCCTATGAATGCATCTAGGATGCTCTATGATTGAAATTCTCTCAGGAACCTTGGAGGAACACATCATCGCCCTGCTGCAAAAAATCTACCCGATCACCATCACGGATATCGTACGGCGGCTCCATGTCCCGCGAGAGCGTGTGGAATTAGTGCTCCATAAGTTCCAAGTGAAGGGTATCGTGAAGCTTGAACCGCTGCCTGACAAAACCTACATCAGACTTCTTCGCGCTGATTTCCACTTCATCGGAGGAAAACATAAAACCGAGCGAACACACCACCACCATGATACTGATGAAGAAGACCTTGGCATCATGTATTCTTAGATTCTTCATCGTGAAAAGAAAAGAAGATAAACCTTACGCCGTTTTCAAGTATCAGGTTCCATCAAGACCATCAACACTTGGGCAGGTATTGGGAGAACTATGGAAGCGTCAACGGTCAACGTCAGAACCAATGGGAGTGAGATCATGAGCACGCGACCCGAGGGAAAACCAAAAATCGCGTATTTCTCCATGGAGATCGGGATCGATGAGCACATCCCGACCTACAGCGGCGGACTAGGGATTCTTGCCGGTGACACACTTAAATCATGCGCAGATCTTAACGTCCCCATCGTCGGGCTCACGCTGTTATCAGAAAAAGGGTACTTCTACCAAGAAATCGACCCTGACGGAAACCAGATTGAGCTCCCTTATAACTTCAACATCAATGATTACCTGAAACTTTTACCGACAAGAACCAATGTCTGCGTTGAAGGCAGGAACGTCACCATCCGGATCTGGTTCTACCCGGTGCAAGGATCGCAGGGTTACATTGTCCCAGTGTTTTTTCTGGACACCAACCTTGAAGAGAACTCACCCTACGACCGGGAAATTACCAAATTCTTGTACGGCGGCGACATCCGCTACCGGCTAGCGCAGGAGATTGTACTCGGCATCGGAGGCGTGCGCGCGATCGAAGCGCTCGGGTACCGAACCATCGACAAATACCACATGAACGAAGGACATGCAGCCCTCGGCACCTTGGAGCTCTACGACCAGTTCAAGGATGTCGAGAAGGTTCGTCAGCAGTGCGTTTTCACCACCCATACGCCGGTCGCCGCGGGACACGATCAATTCGATCTGCAGCTCGCACGATCCATGATTGGGGAAATCCTCCCTGAGTCTCTCCTCCACGAGTTCACCTTCGAAAACAAGCTCAACATGACCAGGCTCGCCCTGTTCTTCAGTCATTACGTCAACGGTGTTGCGAAGAAGCATGGGGAGGTCAGCAGACTGATGTTCCCCGGGTACGCGATTGATTCAATCACCAACGGGGTCCATACGCCAACATGGGTGAGCGAGCCGTTCCAGCGCTTGTTCGACAAGTACCTCCCTGGATGGCGATCCGACCCGTATACCCTCAGGGCAGCGTTCAGTATGGATAAAGCAGAGATTTGGTCGGCCCACATGGAGGCAAAGAAGAAGCTCATCGATTTCGTGAATGGCAGGTACAATATCGGCATGAACTACGATCATTTCACCATAGGTTTCGCACGAAGGCAGACCGCCTACAAGCGGCCGGAGTTGCTCATCTCAGACCCGCAGCGTCTGATGAGTATCGCTGAGAGGGCAGGCCCGATCCAGATTATCTACGCGGGGAAGGCGCACCCGAAGGACGGCACCGGGAAGGACACGATCAAGAAAATCTTCTCTGCGATGAAGACCATCAACGGCAAGGTGAAGATGGCGTACATCCATAACTACGACATGGCGGTGAGCAAACTCATGACCGCTGGCGTCGACCTCTGGCTCAACACACCCCGCAGACCTCAGGAGGCGTCAGGGACGTCAGGGATGAAAGCAGCACATAACGGCGTCCCGCAGCTCAGCACGCTTGATGGCTGGTGGATCGAGGGACGTGTCGAGAACATCACCGGTTGGGCGATTGGAACGAGGAAATCAAACGAACGCGAGTCCGATGATGACAACGATCGAGCTGATCTCTACAACAAGCTGGAGTCCTGGATCATCCCGAAGTTCTACAAGGACCGAGACAACTGGATCAGAACGATGCGCAGCTGCATCGCGATCAACGCCTCCTTCTTCAACACGAACCGCATGATCGAGCAGTACGTCCTGAACGCGTACTTCATGTAGACGCAGTTGATTGGACCAGGTTTTTATACGGCGGTTGGATGCCGTCAACATCCTCTCTCCATGCTCGCAGAACCTCAGCGACGCTCCACGCCTGGGTGATACATCCCTGCGGGGCGAATGGCGGCTCGCCGTCAAAGATCTCATAAATAGAACCGTCCCATTTCTCACCGAACACCTCAAACATGGGCTGGAGGAAATGGGTGAACGCGTACCGCCGCCATGCGAGCTCCTGATGTTTCACCCGCACGAACGACTTGATGAACGGCCCGAGAAGCCATGCCCAGACCGTGCCGTTGTGGTACGCAAGATCCTTATTGTAATCCCCAAAGTACGTCGCCTTATACCGCGAATCCTGAGGTGAAAGGGTACGCAGCCCGAAGATGGTGACAAGGTTTTTCAACACATCCTCGACGATTTTTTCCTGCAGCTGTTGGTCGATCATCAGGAAATCAAGGGAGACAAGGAAAATCTGGTTCGGACGCATGGAAAGGTCCTTCGTGTCGATCACGTCATACTGATAGTCGTAGGTATGACGGAAGCTTTGTTTCACATGCATGGCAAGATCACTGTAGTGATCATGTTTTTTCAAAAGTCCGGCGAACGCACCCATAATCATGAGGTCGTTGTACCAGAGAGCCTGGATTTCCACCGCCTTTTTTGCGCGCGGGGTTGGATAGTACTCCCCGATTTTCACATCCATCCAGGTGAGGCCGGGGCCGTGGCTGATGAGGTAATCGCTGTCCATGTGGATGCCATACTCGGTCCCGTGGGTATATGCTTCGACGATGGACTGCATGGTCGGCCAGAGCGCCTCGACCAGGGCCAGGTCGTTGGTGTACGTGAAATACTGGTACACTCGATCGATGAACCAGAGCGCAGCGTCCACTGTGTTGTACACCGGCACCGCGTTTCGCTCGCCGAACACGTTCGGGATGAGTCCTCTTTTGCAGTGTTTTCCGTAGTTGAGCAGGATCTGTTTTGCATCGGAGAACCGGTTGGTGACAAGGGTGATCCCTGGCAGGGCGATAAGGGTGTCTCGCCCCCAGTCACTGAACCAGTGGTATCCGGCGACGATGGATTTTTCGGTGCCCTTACGGACGACAAAGGCGTCAGCGGCAAGCACGAGTTTCTCGTACTCCTTGGGTAGTTGGACGCTTTCGAGTAGCCCTTGTTTTCGTTTCAGCTCCCGCTGATAGGCCGCTACAGGATCGTTCTGTGGTTCCGGTTCGACGGTGAGAGTGATGTAGTACTCGGTGGAGCGTGCGATGTTTTTTTCGAACTCGCCGATGTGAAAGTTATGGTCGCGCCAGGCGTCACGTCGGTCCCGGTCTTTCTTATAGTACAGTTCCTCCCAGTAACCGTCCGGGGTGTACTGTGCGTCAGGCAGAAGAATCGTGAGTTTCCTGTTGATGTTACTTGGGTAGATGACGACACCGTGCGGGGTCTCATGCTGGGTGAATGCGACATGGCCTGGGGAGGTGGTGTCGTAGAAGTGGCGGGAGTTGATTGTCGGGATGTGCGTGATAGTCAAGGGTTTATCGGTTTGAATTTCGTACTTGATGACGGTGGTGTTTTTTCCGTAGTCCATGAAGAACGTTTTTTTGATGCTGACTCCCTTCACGGTGTACGCAAGCGACGGGAAGAAGTCAAATGAAAAGGTGCCCTTGAGGTCCAACCTCGAGTACACACGGTTGTCCAAGTGGATTCGGTCTACGATGTTGGAGACGAACATCCAGCGTTTCGTGGGCGGGTCAAGACTTGCGATCAGCAGCCCATGAAACTTGCTGGTGGTCTCATGAGAATGGGTGAGTGACGCGTAGCTTCCAAGACCGTTGGTGATGATCCATTCTCGCACAGGTGATTACTCCCTTATCAGGGAGTAACATCTCGGGGAAAAAAAACTTATCGTAATAATTCTTCGTACACCGCGAGTGTCCGCTGGAGGACCATGTCCCAGGAGAACTTCTCAAGCACGCGTGCTCGTCCGTTCTTCCCCCATTGGGCGCCTTTGTCAGGCAACTGGAGTACCTGAATGACGCCCCAGGCGACGTCCTTCGGGTCGAAAGGGTTGATGTGGATGCCGCACTGTTGGTCTCCGCTTGGAACGATTTGTTCTCTCATGCCGTTGGTGCCTCGTGCGCCGACCACCACGGGTTTTCCCATGGCCATCGCTTCGGTGCAGACGATGCCGAACGGTTCGTATAGCGAGGGAAGTACGACGACATCTGATGCTGCGTAATGTCGGATTCTTTCCTGTTCATCGACGAATTCGGTTCGAAGAACCACATGGTCCCGTATCCCGAGACTGTCAGCAAGCGACCGGAGCTCCTGTTCCATGTCCCCGATGCCGAGGATTACGAGTTTCGTTCGTGGGAACTCTTTGAGCACCATCGGCATCGCTTTGACGAGTTTATCAGCGCCTTTAACGGTCACGAGGCGTCCGATGAAAAACAGCATTTTCTCGTCATCCTGGATGCCGTAGCGTCGCCGCATCGCTGTCCGTTCCTCTGGTTTCACCGCGGCTGGGTCATACTTTTTCGGGTCGACCCCGTTCCAGCAGGGCTTGATTTTGTCCTGGGGGAACCCGAGTTTCACGAGCTCATCGCTCATTGCGTTGGAGACCGTGATGATGCAGTCCGCGGTCTGGCCTCCCTCGTACTCGATGTCTTTGATGGTGTGCGATCCCCTTCCTATGGATCTGCCGACCTCCGTAGAATGGACGTGGAACACGAGGGGGATGTTGAGTTCCTTTTGTACGACCATGCCGCCCATGATGCCGAGCCAGTCGTGGGCATCGATGAGGGAGAACGAGCGCCCGCTCTTGCGTACAAGCGAGTTCACGAGTTGCGATGCTGATATGACGTTGTAACTCAGCACGTCAGCGAAGAACTTGAAGTACGGCCCCCAAGAGCGCAGCTCATGGTCAGCGCAGAGATAGAAGGGTTTGCTGAGATCCAGAGTCTTGGGTCGGTACACCTCGACGCCGTTGATGCGGTCCGAGGTCGAAAGCGCGTTGTCCCGGTTCAACGAAAACACGGTGACGTCATGACCGGCGTCCGCTTGTTTCTTCGTAATCTCGGTCGTGAACGTCCCGAGCCCACCGTAGATCACTGGCGGGTACTCCCATGAGAAGTGTACAATCTTCATGGTACGCTGGGTCTCCTCACCGTGCTTCTGCTTTTTCTTTTAAATCCTGCAGGATGTTCATGTAGTTAATAAACCCATCGTACGGGATGTCGTACGGGCTGAAGTACGCGTGCACGGTGCCGTCCTCAAATCCTTTCGTCGAGATATAGTAGAGATGGTCTGAGGTCTGCAAAAGTCGCCAGATGTAGAGCAGATCCGTGTTCCCTTTCCGCTTGAGTTTCCTGCCGATGTCCTTAAGCTCGTTGAAACAGGCGATCTGCATGTCGTTGCCCAGCCACGTGGAGACGTTGCGGTCCTCATCAGCCCAACTGATCGCCCATGGCACGTCCACCTCGCCGACCGGTGTGTACCGCTCCACTGCCTCGCTCACGGTCGCGAAATCAAGGCTGTCGTACTTGAACACCTCGTCAGGGAGATGCCGCAGGAAATCGAAGATGCCGGTGTCAGCCCACTGATGCTCCCCGAAGGTTTCGTAGTCCATGAACAGGTTGATCACGTCGCCAAACGAGTTCGACATCCAGCTTGCGTACTTATCCGCGGTGAGCGGGAACCCTGGCCAGTTCCTGGCGGAGAACCGGAACCCGACGTCATCAGAAAGTTTGTAGTTCCGTAAAAGTACCTTGAGGTTCGCATTGACTGGTTTGTACACGAAGTTCGGCGACCGCCACCCGAGGATTTTCTCCGCGCCCTCGGTGATGATCCCCTTGTATCCCATGTCCGCGACCTTGTGCGCGATCCTGTTATCATAAATGGCCTCGGTGTTCCTGAACACCTTCGGCTTGTAGTTGAAGAGCCGCTTGATCATCTGGCGGTGCATCTGCACCTGGTCCTCGAACTCTTCCATGTCATCATACAGGGATGAGAGCGAATGGAAGTACGTCTCCTCGATCAGGTCGACCGCGCCGGTCTTGAAGAGCTCCTTGAAGCTGTCGATGACCTCCGGGAGGTACCGCTCGCAGTATTCGACAAACGTGCCGGTGAGGCTGTAGGAGACACGGAACCTTCCGTCAGTTTTACGGATGAGCTCAAGGATGAGGTTGTTCGTGGGAAGGTAGCATTTGTTTGCGACCTTCTCGAAGATCTTCCGGTTCAACTGATGGTTAAAATACGTGTTCTCCGTATCCCTGTTCGTGCCAATGTTGAACACGGAGAAATGGTTCAGTCGCACCGGCTGGTGCACCTCGAAGTAAAAACATATCGACGGCATGTTATGCGAGACCCCGGTAGACCGCAAGCGTCCTTTCCGCAACACGGTCCCAGGTAAATAACTGCACTTCCCTTTTTGAACTTTGCCCCATGGTGACATACAGCGGCTGGTACCGCAGTAGGGCAATGATCTTGTTCGCCATCTCGTCGGTATCCCAGAAATCAACCTTGAAACAGTTCTTCAGGACCTCAGAGACGCCCGCGCTCTTCGACACAATCGTAGGAGTGCCAGCGGAGATCGCCTCGAGTGCGGTGATGCCGAACGGTTCGCTCACCGACGGCATGACGTAGATGCTGGAGATCTTGTAGATATGACGGACCTCCTCCTCAGTGAGTTTACCGGTGAAGATCACCCTGTTCGCGATGCCGAGGTGCACTGCCTGGTCGATGAGCTTGGGCAGCATGTCGCCCTGCCCTGCGACGACGAACCTGGCGTCCTCATAATCAAGGACCTTGCGCGCCGCTTTCAGGAAAAACTCAGGTCCTTTCTGAATCGTCAGACGACCAAGGAACAAGACGAGGTTGCGTTTCTCGCCCTCGCCAATCGGGTACACCGCGTTATGGATCACAGTGATTTTATCCGGGTTGATGCCGTACTTCTCCACGCAGACTTTTTTCGTGAACTCGCTCACCGCGATGATGCGGTCCGCCTGCTGCATCCCTTCCTTTTCGATGTCGATGAACCATTGGTTCGGGAAGAGCCATCCGGCACGGTCGTACTCCGTGGAGTGCACCGTGAGCACGAGCGGGACACCGAGCTTGTGTTTCAGCGCGACCGCCGCCTTCATGGTAAGCCAGTCATGGCAGTGGATGAGGTCGTACTTGCCTCTCACCCGTGACACGAGCAGATCATTGTAACGATACACAGCATCGAAGAACTTCCCACCGAGCGCCTTGTCATCAGGCCGGTCGTACGGGAACACCTCGGACTCCCCGACCTCGATGATGCGGATGTTCTTGTTGTCACTGGCGACTTTTTGTCGTAACTTCGGCATATAGAAGTCGATGTGCACGTCCTTATCGGCCAGCCCATGGGTCAACCCATAGCAATGGGTGCCCAAACCGCCCACCTTAAACGGTGGGTATTCCCAGCCGATCATCGCGATTTTCATTGTCCTGCTTCCTCACCAATGGCACTGTTTCTCTCTGGAGAATCATCTACTCCCAAATACTTTTCCTCTTTTGCTGAATATCTCTAAATTGTAATTTTTATCCTGATTTCTAATTTTTTAGCCGTTAAACCTACCTCTAAATTATAAGCTTTTCGCTTTTTTTAGAGCACTTTTTCACGCGTGCCTGAATGAGTGGGCCTCCGACTTCCTGTGAGTTTCCGATAAGACAAGTATCTCTTTTCTAGATATAAGAGTATCTGAAAAAATGTGACACGGACGACGTTGACACGGCACATGATGAAGGGGTTGTCGCTGTCACCCAACACCTGTAAAAAAAAGACTGGTGTTGGGTGTGGTGACGCAGCACCCTCCGCAAATAGCAGCAGTGGGAGGACACCGCAACGCTTCTCGCGACAGTTATATGACACCGAGGTTATCCTGTTGTTCATCTCTTGACTTGGCGTCGTATAGATCGCACAGGGACCCTAATCGGTATCAACTGTCACCTTGAACTTGCTTCTCCAATCATCGTGTCATGGAGATCTTCGTATCAAGGATAGCAAAACCATAGACCTGAGACTTCTTTAAGGTTTCGGCCTGGTTCAACGGAAGGCATTGATCTCGTTTCGCACGGTCTCCGCCTTTTTCCTGGCTTGCTTAGCGAAATCCTCTCCTGCACCAGCGAAAATAATCTCCCTCGAGGAGTTGATGACCGCTAGCTCCTTCTTCGAATTCGTCCCGTATATAACGGTTTTTTCCACGCTGCCACCCTGCTTCCCCACCCCTGGGATGAGGATAGGGATCGACTCACCTAGGATGGAACGGACCGACTCAAGCTCCTCAGGGTACGTCGCCCCGACCACCGCGCCGCAGTTCCCGTTCGTATCCCACTCCCGGATCCTCTGCGCCACCACCTGATACAACAGCTTGCCGTCCACATTGAGGTCTTGGAAGTCACGCGCCGAAGGATTCGACGTGCGGCACAGGATGAAACTGCATTTGTCCTTGTACTCCAAGAACGGCGCGACTCCGTCTTTTCCAAGGTATGGATTCACGGTCACCGCGTCCGCCTTGAACGTCTCAAACAGCGCCTGCGCGTACTTCTGCGCGGTGTTGCCGATGTCGTTGCGTTTCCCATCTAATATAATAAAAATGGACTTTGGGATGTGCTGCACCGTTTTTTCGAGCGCCTCAAGTCCCTTCTGGCCGACCGCCTCATAAAACGCCATGTTTAGCTTGTATGCACATACTAAATCCTTGGTCGCATCAACGATCGCCCTGTTGAACTCCAGCAAAGGTTGCTTTGACGACCCCTTCAGAAATCCTGGGATCTTCTCAAGATCAGAATCAAGACCGACGCACAGCAGACTGTTGTTCGTATGCGTCGCCGACAGTAGCTTCTCTCTCCAATCCATACAAATCCCAAGCGACATCACACTTCAGCTATAAAAATTAGCCTTTCGTCATCTATTTAACATCCTGTGAAATACGACTCCACGGATGAAAATCATTTACGCCGTCTGCTCCTGGGGGTTAGGCCACGCCACCCGCTCGCTGCCTGTCATTCGCGCGCTCGTGAACGAGCACAATGACGTGACCGTGATCTCCAACGGCAGAAGTCTCGAGGTACTCAAGAAAGAACTCGAGGACACGGTCCATTACGCTGACATTCCGGACTACCCGATGCTCGTCTCAGAGAACACCAGGCAGTTTCTCGCCAAGAGCATGGTGTACTGGCCGGTCTTCATCAAACGCATCGAGGACGGGCTTGCTGAACTGCAAAAAATCCTGCGACAGTCACACTACGACTGCGTCTTCTCGGACGCACGCTACGACATGTACAGTAAAAAGATCCCCTCAATATTTCTATCGCACCAGATGCGCATCATGAACCCACTGCGCATCAAGATGTTCGAACGAAGCATGGAGCGCTTCAACCTGTTCTTTTTCAAACGCTTCGGCACCGTGCTCGTCCCTGACTACAGGGACGACAGCCTCTCCGGTGACCTCTCCCACAACCTTCGCAGAATCAAGGAAGAAAGGCTCCATTACGTGGGTGTGCTGTCCGACTTCCGGAAACGACGCTTCAAAAAAGATATCGACTACCTCATTTCTATTTCTGGACCAGAACCGCAGCGAAGCTACCTCGAGGACAAGCTCCTGGCACAGACACAGGGCCTCACCGGAACCATTGTCGTGACCCTCGGAAAAGCAGAGACACACGCGATGAACAAATACAAGAACCTGACCACGTACACGTACGTCAACAAAGACCTCCGGGAGGAACTCCTCAACAAAGCACGCCTCGTCATCTCACGCTCCGGGTACTCCACGATCATGGACCTCGCCGTCATCGATGCCAAGGCACTCTTCATCCCTACCCCCGGCCAGATCGAGCAGGAGTACCTCTCTCGCTACCACAACGAACTCGGCACCTTCTACTCGGTGACCCAAGACGCGGTGTCGCTTGAGACCGATGTACACATAGCGAAACAAAAAACAGGTATCACCCGCGAGTGTAACGTGAAAAAAACCGTGGAATCCATCCTACAACTCATCACTGACGCTACAAAACCCGTACCATAATGGCTTTAAATGAGATGCTTATTATACGGGTGGAGAGAGGACACTCCGTCTATGGAAGGAAAGAAAAAAACATTCTTCACTTCATGGTACTTCCTGCTTATCCTTATTACTGTTCTTGCTATCGCGGTACGCTCAATCCCCGCCTGGACCAACGCGGCCTGGGGCGGTGACTTTGGGATCTACTACGGGCTCACCTCTCGTATGATCCAAAGCCAACAGCTGTTCATCCCGTACAACGGCTGGGGCGGTATGTACAACTTCTTCCCCGTACTGTATGTCATATCCGCCCTGAGCCACTGGTTCACTGGCCTGAACCTCCTCTGGCTCATGCCGAAGATTGCACCCATCATCGGAGGACTCACCGTCTTTGTGTTTTACTTCATCGTCTACGAGGTTTCGAAACGACGTGACCTCGCGCTGCTTGCTTCCGTGCTCCTCGCGGTGTTCCCAGTGCACGTCTACCAGACGAGCCATGCAGCACCACTCACGGTCGGCCATTTCTTCATGATGCTGTCCATCTTTCTGTACCTGAAATACGCGCAGGACAAGAAGTACCTCCTCCCGCTCCTCGCCTCAACCGTACTGCTCGTCATGTCCCATCACCTGACCACCTACTTCTTCCTCATCAGCGTCGCGTTCATCGTCATCATCAAAAGCCTCCACACCGACCTTCGCATACTACGCCGGGAGATCCTCTACGTCACCACAGCCTCTGCGCTCGCGTTCTTCTACTGGATGATGGTCGCGACTCCGGTGTTCGCTATCTTCATGGGGAAGGGCGCCCCGATTTCGCCACCGCTTGTTATCCTCTGTTTCTATCTGCTGTTCTTCGGAGCTCTCGGAGCGATTACTCTGATGAAAAGATATCACCGACACATCGTCTCACGTATCAGATCCCGCGTCCCCTTTGAGCTGGCGGGCTCTCGTAGACGAGCCTTTATTTATTTCTGCCTGGGGGTAACCGTGCTCCTCTCCGCCGAAGTCATGTTCCTCTTCGTGAACTTCCCAATCAGCGGTATCCGTATGAAACCCATGTCCATCGTGTACTCCATTCCAATCGTGTTGTTCGTCGGGTTCGGCAGCATGGGCGTGGAGTACCTCAGGCATGTTGAGAACCGCTGGTTCTTCCAAGCCTGGTTCTGCGCAATTCTCACATCGCTTCTGTATTCCCTGTTCACGATGAACAGCACGCTTTTCCCGGATCGCCACATCGAGTACCTCTCGATACCCGGTTGCGTCCTAGCAGCTGCGGGCCTCATGTACTTCTTCAGGGAGAAGCGGCCACATGTGTCGTTCTCGCTGAAGAAACAGGTCCCGACGCCGTACCTCCAAGGCGTGTTTGCGTTCGTGGTGGGTGCGTTAGTAATCTCCAACGCGGTCGCGGTGTACCCCGTGTACAACTCACTCGACTGGATGGACGAAAGCATCCCTGAGCCGACCGTGAACGCGATGCAGTGGATCCAGGAGAATCTCACCGCGAATACGACCGTGGTCGCGACTGACCTGCGCCTGTCCAAGATGCTCTGGGCGGACGGGATCAACGCGACCTTCGAGGACACCAATAGAACATGGACCTGCTCGACATGGAAGGAGTGCCTCCCAGAATTCAGACCCATGCACAACCGCAGCCATGTGACCTACGTGCTCATCGATGATGTGATGCGAGACACGTCCGTGAACGTGCGGGTCGTCTATAGCACGTACATGACCAACGAGTCGTACCTGAAGTTCAAAGAAGAGCCGTTCGAGCTGGTGTATCGGAACGCGACCGTGAACCAGAACGGTGAGGAAACCCACTGGGCTGAGGTCTACCGGGTGAATTGGTGGTACATCGCCCTTCATTTCCCACTCAAGTAGACTCTTTTAAAAATTGTGTTTCTCAAGCACCGAATCATAGACCTGTTCGTACAGGGCACCGACAGAACTCATCGAGTGCCTCTTTACCAGCTGCAGACAGCGCTTGCGCATCGCGTCCTTGCGCTTTTTATCCGATAGTACGCTGATGATGTTTGCGGCGAGCTGGCCGCTGTCCTTCGGTTCGAAGACGAGACCATTGCCGTTGTTAACAAGCTCCGGCACCGCGCCTTTGTTCACGACAATCGCGGGTACACCCGAGGCGATGGCTTCGAGGGTCACGATGCTTTGCAACTCTGACTCCCCAGGCATGACGAATAGGTCAGCAAGCGCATACACGTTCGGATAGTCAGCCCAATCGAGGAACTCGATGAACGTAGTGTGATCGGAGACACCCAGAGTTTCGGCAAGCTTCATCAGATCTGGTTTGAGTCCACCTGAGCCGCAGAACAGAAAGTGTGCATCGACCTGTGAAAGGACCTGCGGGATCGCTCGAATGAGGACATCGACATTCTTTTCCTGGTTCATCCTTCCGCAGTACAACACCAACGGCTTCTCGGGTAGCACAAGGCGTTCCCTGAGGAATCCCCCATGGTTCTTGGGGTTGAACAGCACCGTATCCACCCCGTTGGAAATAGCAGTGATCGGCACACGCAGTCCACGCTCGGTGTACATCGCCGCCCCCGTCTGCGTGGGCACGGTCGCCCAGTCCACGCGATTGTAGAACCAGACAAGGTATCGCCAGGTGTAGTTCACCATGGTGTTGTACCAAGCGGTGTCGAGCAAAGGAGCAAGGATGTTTTCCGGGAGGATGTGGATCGAGCCGACGATGGGGATGCCCTGTTTCTTGGCGATTATCATCGCGCACAGGCTGTTGGGATACGGGGAGCAGACGTTGATCACGTCAGGTTTGAACTCGTCGATGATGTGCTTCACATAGAAGAACGGGAACGGTGCCACGTGGTATTTGTTGTTCATGTAGAACGGGAGTGTGACCGCGCGCGGGCGGTAGATCGTGGTGCCCTGGTCATCCTCGGTGGTGTTGGAAAACGAAAATCCAGGGGCTATCACGCGCATCTCATGGCCGCGTCTTTTAAGTTCATGGACGATGCGGTGCTGCGCGACCGCACCGCCATCGATAATAGGGTAATATGATTCGGTGGTAAAGAGGATGTTCATAGAAACAGTGTGTGGTAACTCCTGGTCGATTCATAAGAGTTACCCTTGAGGAGGCAGAGGGTTATTTGAGGAGGTACGGGGAGAGCGAAGAGTATAGCGAACGTGGTGAGGCGAATACGTCGGTCGCGAAGTATTGGTACCAACCGCAGCTGCGCGCGCAGTCGCTCATGGCACGCCGTGCGGTCTGTGCTTCCGAGGTTTTGAGGAATTCCATGAACGGGCCTTGTGTGAAATTGTACAGGTGCTCGCCGACTGTGCGGCAGGGGTAGAACAAGCCACCGTCCGAGTCGATGATGACCGAGGACGTGGAGCAGCCGTGAGGCTTGTTGATATTATCAAGGAACCCTTTCGGCGTGGTGATCGTGTTCGGGTATTTTTTCTTGAGTCTGATGATCTCGTCTCGGAATTTCCCTGGGTCCGGGTAGTAGTCGTCGGTGCCATCAAGATGGCATGCAGGCATAATCACGGTCCGGGCGTTCACGTCAAAGACTCGTTTGACTTTCCCCTCAAGCGCATCTAGGGTGTCCTTGGTGACCACAATCTGGATACAAATCTCCGGTCCGTAGGATTGGAACTCGGGGAGCCGGTCGTAGAACTCGAGGTTCCCATGACCCTCGTCGATGCTGATGTGCAGATAATCGATATACTTCCCG
>DATKKD010000178.1:0-7828 GCA_035543435.1 Thermoplasmatota archaeon | reverse complement strand
AGGATTATGTTGGCACAAACGATATGACACTGATGCATTCGGTTGTCGATTTCTTCGGCTTGAACGGGATCCTCAAACAAGTCTTAAGCAATGCAGCGGGCGCACTTGCTGGAATGGTGAAACTC
This sequence comes from Thermoplasmatota archaeon, assembly GCA_035543435.1. GTDB lineage: Archaea > Thermoplasmatota > E2 > DHVEG-1 > DHVEG-1 > SM1-50. The sequence goes on along the minus strand of DATKKD010000178.1, from coordinate 7,703 downwards.
GAGAAAGTCCGCCCCGAGAAAAAAAAGAAGGTGGCCATCACCATCTACGGGACAACGACTCCGGCCGGAAGGTTCATCGTCCACCTCCTTGAGAAGACCGGATATGAAGTCGTCGCCTTCCATCCCAATGGAACCGGGGGAATGGCCATGGAGAGAATGATTCGGGATGGGGATTTTTCCGGAGTCATTGATTTGACCACTCATGAATTGGCCGACGAACTGGCCGGGGGAGACCACGCATGCGGCCCGCACCGTTTGGAGGCTGCATCCGAAATGAAGATACCTCAGATTGTGGTACCAGGGAGCATTGACTACATCGTCAAAGGACGCTTCGAAACCTTGAAGCCCTCCTTGAAGAGACGAACGACGATGATGCACAATCCAGAAATGACCTTTGTCAAAACGAGTGTAAGAGAGATGGCTGAACTGGGCCGCATCATTGCTCACAAACTCAACCGCTCAAAAGGTAACACCATAGTCATGATTCCGACGAAGGGATTTTCCTACCCAAATAATAGGGGGAGACCCCTTTACAATCCACAAGGATGTCGTGCGTTTGCAGAAAGCCTAAAAAAGGAGATCAAACCCGCCATCCCTGTTAAGGAATTTCCTTGGCACATCAACGATGAAATGTTTGGCAGGGAGGTTGTAAGGGAATTCCAAAGATTGACGGAGAAAAAATGAAAGGAGAGAAAGATGTTGTTCAAAGGAAAGATCATTGACCTAACACAAGAAATCTATCAGGGAATGCCGGTCTATCCGGGCCATTTGAAAACCGTGATCTGGACGCACCTGACTCATGAAGAGTGCAGGCGACAGATTGGAACCGGGGCTTCTTACGAGACGCGCGGTATTTTGATATGTGATCATGGTCCCACGCATATTGATTCGGTCAGCCACCTCTCAAGGGATCCGAATGCGCCTCCCGTGGATAAAATCCCTTTGGAAAATTGCATTACCTCAGCCATTTGCCTGGATGTGAGTGATATCCCCCAGAAGACGCAGTTCGGAAGGAAGAAAATAGAAGCCGAACTCAAGAGATGGAATCTCGATATTCGTAAAGGCGACACCATTCTTTTCTACACGGCTCAATATGACCGATACTATGGAAAACCGGAATATATGACCGATTATCCGGGATTGGACCGTGAAGGAACCGAATTCATTATTGACCAGGGATGCATCAATTTTGGTGTCGACTCGGCAAGTCCTGACATGTGGTACGATAGAACTTACCCCTGCCACACCGTTTGCGCGCAGCGTCAAGTGACCCATATTGAAAATCTATGCAATCTGGATAAGGTGGTTGGAAAGCGGTTCACCTTTATCGCGCTTCCGTTGAAAATTCGCGATGGAACGGGATCACCCATCAGGGCGGTTGCCATTTTAGAATAGAGGTGGCGTGGTAATGTATCACTAAAAGGATCCGTTCTAAGCTAATGTGAGTGACGTGATCGCACATTCGTCTCGCCTTTGGGTTTTTGACTCCTCAAAACTAGGATAGCTTTCCGATATCCCCGCTGGGAATCGAGTTGCAAGAGAGGAAGTTTTGATCTTCAAATAAGAATTTTTCAGAAGTCTAGAAAAATGCAATGTTCATACCAGAAACATGCACTTTTCAGAGCGTCAGAATACCATCTGGAGCCGGAGGCCGAGGACAGTCGCCGTGCCGACATTTTCCCTCGCAGGGATGAGTCCTTCCGTATCGATAAACTTTTTCTGGGCAGGCCTCACGACCTGTATATCCGGCGTCACCTGTAGCCATGGGGTGATGGCAAAATCGTAGAATGCCTCGAATCCATACTCATTTCTTAAAAGCTTCCTGGTCGTACCCAGAAGACCTGTAAACGTGGGGTGACCGACTTCAATATAGTAGTACCCTACCCCAAAGCGGTCCAGCGGCCGACCAGGGATGATCCCCTTACCACCGACTCCAAAGCTAAAGAAGAAATGCATGGGGTTGGGATTGCCATCTGAGGCCCCAAACCGTCCAAAGATACCGATGCCCTGGCTGGAACCCTTTTCCGGTTCATACAGGTACTGATCAAAGTTGTAGTAAAAGTTCCAGGAGCCATCCTGTTTCTCAATTGTACGGTTCTCGATGAAAAAGCGTAGACTCTTATCAAGGGAGTTGAATGTTTTGTTAGAATACGCTCCACCGATCAGCTGGTGTCCGGTGAGCCCGAAAAAGTTTGTCCGCATCCGAGCCTCACCTACAAAGGTTAGTTGGTTCGAATGCAAATCGTCGAAGCCGATGGTGCTGGCCTTGCCGTTGGTTTGAAGAACAGAAAAACCAATGATGGCGGCATGGGGGTCTTTAGTCGGTAGAATAATCAACCCTGCGCCCAGCGCCGAGTAGGGTATTGTCAAAAGGCTAACTGGATTAATGTTGAATGCCCCGTTCATGAACTGGGTGTCCCCTTTGCCGTGAGCAAATTCGTTCACATCGCCGGAGGTGGGGGTGAGAAGGCTGATCTTCCCGAGGACCACACCGGCGTACGGCGAAAAGAATTGCATAAACGATACATTGGGTACGTTAAGGTTGTCACCGGTCGGCATTGGAAAGATCTGGTCGGTATTCACTGGATTAAGCGCTCCGGTAAGCCCATTCACAGAATTGGTAAAATTACCCTCCACTTCCACTGTGAAAAATCCTCCAGGCCACAATCCAAGCTTCTGGGTATCTAAATTGAATGCTAAGTTCCCACGGCCGCCGTACTTCCAGGCCTCGTCCTTGCCACCGCTGACGATGCCCTGGTAAACCTGGGTCAGGCTCATATCGAAGGTAATGCCCTTTGCAGCCAGATCGTTACGAACACCGAACCAATCACCTGTCAAGGTCGACCGGTTCCACAGGTCGCCCGAATAAGGGGCTGTAAAGGATGTTTGCGCCAGGGTAGGCTCCACCTCCAAGCCGAGCAGAACAATCGCCAGTATTATCTCCTGACACCTTCATCATTGTCTTCATATTTTCTTTCCCTTCTTTCAAAATTCTTTATTCTCTCTTCCCATTTTCTTTAATCGGGAATGATTGACTCACCCAACAGCATCACTTATCAAAATATAGCTCCAAGAATATTTCCATTAGTCCGTTATGAGAGCGGCAGCCCACCACTCAGGTGGGTTATGTGGCTTTGACAGGGGAGGTCCAGTCACATTAGACTTGCCTATAACAGGCCAAGCGACTGGGTCTATAATTGCCTGACGAACTACGACGGCACTCCTCGCAATGTTGAAAACGGTTAGATCCTGTGCGATGGTTACAGGACCATCATATTGGCTGCGCATCTCCTGATACGCTGGTCCCACTGTTTCATGATCAACAACGAGGTGCCACATCACCGACATACGTGCCCCCGCTCTTTTGAAGACTTTACCGGCCATGGCGGGGCTGGTGTGTGATTCGTTTACAACCTTATTGGCTTGTTCTTCTGTGACACTTGCCTTTTTCGCGAAAACTGTAGCAGATGGAAAGGTCTCATGTATAAGGAGATCTACACCACCCTTGCATGCTTCTAATGTGGTCTTAGATGGGCGCGTATCCCCTGTAAACACCACGCTGCTTCCTTTATAATCAAGGCGATATCCAACCGCGCCATTTAGGATGTGAATCACCGGGAAAGATGAAATCTTGACACCGTTGCGTTCATAGACTGTTGCCGGTTTATCATACGGGACCTCCGTTGGTATTAGACGGGAACCAGATTGTCCAGGATGCCCGTTCATGGATAGATAGTCCCAAGCCATTGCTGCATCCAGATGCTGTGCGAAGGCGAGAGTTCCAAGTTCTTTAGTCTCACCAGCAGGTCCCCACATTTCTACAGGGTCCCGTCTCCCGCTCTTGGCGAGGCTCCCCAACAAGGTTGGCAATTCACCCATATGATCAGCATGAAGGTGAGTCAGGAACACTTTAGTTGTTGCCGTCACTGGAAGTTGTAGCCCATCAAAATTTGCTAAGGCACCCGAACCAAGATCAAAGAAGAAGAAGTCGTGCTGCTCATTTCCTACCTCTATAAGTACTGATGCTGACGCCTGGCCTCTCTTAACGAATGGATCGCCACTACCGAGAATTGTAACCCTAATCTCGTCGGGATCCAGCGGTTCAGCCTTTGGCTTAAAGGTAGAATTATATTTCCGATTTGGTGTTCCAACCACTGGCGTAGTTGTTAGCGGTAGAGTCCCTCCTTCATACGCAAGTTTCGCTGACTCATTGATCTCAGCATTCACGTTATCTTTATTTTCTAATGAGAGCGGTTCTAGATGTACCTGTTTCGTTTTGGGGGCATAGGCCTGGGCCAGCAACATGCATAGAAAGACCAACAATGCTAATGCAATTAGCGCCAATTTCTTCATCACTTTTCTAAACCTCCTGATATGTATAGTAGAAAAAAGAGGACATCAGATTTATTATTTCCAATAAACCCAGCTATTGCAAAAAAACCCAACAACACGGCCATGGGTGAACCGTTCGGAAAGGCTTCAGGGCGAACCCTAATCCAGAGGAGCATTCCCGTTGCAGACCCCTGCTGGAGTTCACCTTGGGTGACATCCTCCCTTTCCCCTAAAATGTCAATTTGACCGCCGTCTGAAGCCTTGAAGAGCGGTTTACCCATGGCCGGATTTGCAACTGGCGGGTAAACCCTCTCAAATTATCCAACTGTCTTAAAACTATATAAGTTTTTCCCAGTCAGGCCATCCGGCCGACTACTACTTCTTGCCGAACACAACCGCAGCTGTCTTGACGGCTTCAAGCGCGGCAGGAAAACCGGCGTACACGGCCATTTGGAGGATAATCTCCAGGATTTCGTCACGGGTGCAGCCGACGTTCAACGCACCTTGGATGTGCTCCTTCAACTCGGCCTGCGGGTAGCCGAGGACGGTAAGGGCTGCGACTGTGAGCATCTCCCTCGTCTTCAAATCCAGACCGGGGCGGGGATAGATGTCGCCAAACGGAAATTCGACGAGGAAACGCGCCAGGTCGGGACTGGTTGCGGCGAGGTCCTTCAACGCGGATTCAATCCCCGGTCCGAAAATGGTTCGCATACTGCCAAGCCCATGGTTGTATCGAGATTCTTCTGGCTGCATACTTAGCTACCTCCGGTGCAATGGTCGAGAAGGGCTGGGGACTACCCGTGGTACTTCTTCAATGGGTCACGCACCGGCCAGCGGCTCGGCAGCAGCTTGCCCATCGGTTCGGCGAAACGGCAGCGGAGCGTCCCGAGTCGCTCGAAAGTGACCTGAATCTCGGCACCTGGGTCGATGAAGTCGTCGTGGTCGCAGCCGGTACAGTCGGGGATGGTGCCGAAACCCATCACGGAGCCGGGCTTAGGGGGAGCGATGAACCCCATCCAGGCGAACACGCCTTCGGCCTTGTGGCTGATCTCGGATGTTGATCCCTGGAACTTGACTTGCCCATTCACCACAACCGTCACCTTGAGATTGTACGGATCGCCAACGTCATCCGGCGTGACCAGATAAGGCCCGAGTTGGTTGCCCTTCGCCATGTCCTTCGTCAAGCAGAATCCGCCGACGAACTCCGTGGCCTGAACGTCGCGGGCCGAGATGTCGTTGAAGATGCAGAAGCCCGCCACCGGCTGCTTTTCGTTCCCATACACGACGGCCAGTTCAGGCTCGACGTCCAGCCGCGACGTGTAAGCCGGCCAGGGGACGGTTTCCCCGTCGCCAACGATGGTGTTCATATTGCACTTGTAATAGGACAGCGGCTCGGGCCGACCTGGAACAGACTTGGGCTTCGGGCCCATGATGGCTTTAGCGAACGCCTGCAACAGCGGTGCAGTCTGCGGGTTATCCTTCTCATACTTCATGAGGGTTTCGGCAGAGTTCTCGAGATGCCGCGGCGTCAGGCCGAAGTCGAACAGGGCGGCGACCTCCACCGGCTCCAGCAAGCGAACGGCGTTGAGAGGGAAGCGTTCGCCATTACCGAGTTCTGCAAGGTGCTGTTCGCCCCAGGTGAGCAGCTCCTTGGCCGCCCGCTCGCTGTCGGGAAGATTGGTCAGGTAGGATCGGCTGTCGGCCAGGTGGGGATGGGACTTCCTCGCCTTGCTTTGCAGCACGGCGAACGGGATAGCCTGGTCCCTGATGACGACGCCGAATAGCAGATTCTGTGAGTCGGTGGTGGTGAAGCGGATTAGTTTCATGGAAGAGCTCCTTTCTGTGTCTGGACTTGATCAGTATTGGACTTCAATTCCTTTTGCCTTCGCCACATGGTAGATGGCGTCGAAGCGTTCGCTGCGTCATGGTATTCCTGCACCCGGAACATCCACCTCGACAACTTGGAAGCTCGCGCTCGGATTTCGCTGGATTTCCGCGGGGTCGTGTGAACCTGACGCACTGATGAAGAGGTGCCTCCGCTCCGGCCCTCCCAACATCACCGCATAGGCGTGGGTTTCCACCTTGATCCGATCCGTGATCTCCCCGCCTTCGCGGACCCGCACCACACCGTCCTTGCCCTCGGGATTGGCGCACCATACGCCTCCTTGGGCATCAAGGCAGATGCCATCGGGGCTAACGGACGAGGGTAACTGCGCCCAAACCCGGCGGTTGCTGAGCGAGCCGTCCTCCTGAATGTCAAAAGCGGTCAGGCGGTGGCCGAGCGTCTCGCCGACGATGAGCGTTCGTCCGTCGGGGGTGATGACCATGCCGTTCGGGAAGAAGAGCTTCTCGGCGACCACGGACGCTCGACGATCAGGGCCGACGAGGACGATCACGCAGGTCTCGACGGGCTTGGCCGCCGGGTCCAAGAAGTTGTAACCGATGTCCCCGACGTACAGTCGCCCTTTGGCGTCCACGATCCCATCGCTCAAGCAGAACTCGGTCAATTTGCTGATGTCGGCCACCTGTTGCAGGGCATGTTCGGCTTGGCGGTGAATCCGACGTTGAAACGCATCACCAACCACGACAGTTCCCTCGGGAGTGAGCCCGAAGCCGTTCGGGATGAACGGCAATTCCAGTACCGTTGCGACAGAACCGGTGAGGTCCACAGTCTTGATCCGTTTGTCGTGGATGTCGATGAACCACAGCTTCCCATTGTACCAACGGGGACTCTCGGTGAACTTGAGGCCCGTGGTGGAATCAACCAGTGTTTTGATGTGGGTCGTCATAACGTATTTGCTCCTTGGTGTTTGGGTTCTACCCACCTACACCTGTTTCAGGATTTGGCCCGATTGATAAACGCCAGGACTAAGTCAGTGATCGCCCGAGTCACATGCCCCTTGCCGGTGAGGTCGTTGCAGAAGAGCACCTCGCCGGTGTGGAATCGCCGCGCTTCGCCGTCGCTGGTCACCACTTCTCCCTCGCCCGACAGGATGATGGCGATGTAGGGTTGGGGGGCGCTGTGAGCGGGCACGTCCGTCCCGGCGGGGAACGAGATTGCGCGCATGGTCGTGACCGCCCCGAAATCGCTCATCTGCCCCGTGGGGTTCGGCGGCGGGCCCACGGCAAGCTCACGGTCCTGTATGTCCTGGACGCCGAAGTGCGTCTCACCCTGTTCGTCCACATGGATCATGGAAAATTTCATTGCTGTTATCCTCCTCGTGTATGGTGCTAGTGTAGTGTTACAGTAACAGCTTTACAACGAGCAACCTTTTCTAAGATGGTCTCAACTTTTTTCGTCCAAACGAATGGCTTTGGATTAGCGTTATTCACTCGGATGTACTGGTCGATGGCCTGGACCAGATCCGGAA
>DATKKD010000177.1:0-2398 GCA_035543435.1 Thermoplasmatota archaeon | reverse complement strand
GTTGAGCAGTACAACAACTGTTGCTGAAAAAAAAAGATATTGCAATCAGTGCGGGAAGGAACTAACTCGTTTCAACGAATTTTATCATCCCGTCTTAGGAAAAGAAGCCTTGTTATGTGGTAAATGTTTCGATGACATATGGGACAGTGAGGTCAGTTGGGGTAGATCCGTCATCTGGAACTCGTTTAATCCTGATTCTCCAGATCCGACCTATATCGACACGTTCCCTTTTCCCAAAAAAATTGAAGGGAAACGGAAGAGAAAATTCTTTAAAACAAGGGTAAAGAACATTCTAACAATTACAATTTTGGGTATCGTTTTTATAATGGTTGGTGTAGGTGTCTTAAATGGATTTAATACGACGTCGTACGCGTTAAATAATTTTAAAGTCAGATTGAGTACGGTGAATGTCTATCGTTCCAATAGAAATACTATTGAAATAATGTTTTATCTTAATATCACTAATTATCAAGCAGAACACTATGGACTCGGCAGTTTAAAGTATAAAATTTACGGAAATTCATTTTATCTCTGTGAAAGAGAAATACGTTGTTTTGCATGTGGGAATACAACGTTACAATCTGCCTTTGGACAATTTGCTGATACAATTTCGTTTAATGATTCAACGATAAATTCTGAATTGTATAAATCCATTATTGATGAACAACCAATAATATGGTCCGCATCTGGAGAACTTGAATTATATAATAAATACAAATTAACAGGGATCAATCAAATAATTAAAATCCCGTTTGACGGGTTAATTTACCAAATGACTGATTATAGCTGATTTAGAGTAACAATAAATGAGTGACCTTCTATAGACGCAGTCGATTCCCACCAGGTCCGCCTCTACCACCGCTTTGAAACATGGGAAAAAATAAAAAAAAGAAAAAAGGATCCGCCCCTTGTTTACATAAACATGAAGCGGAACGGTCGCGTCAGACCCGTGAAGTCCTTGATGATTTTTGCGTCATACGGTGCGTACAAACCGGTCTGGATCGTGGTGAGACCAAAACCGATGTTGGTCCCGTTCGATAACGCGAGCCCGTAGCTATGGATAATCGCTCCCGTCTTATTGACCTCGATCACGCGGTTGGTGGGAGCAGCGTGTCCCCGTTGGGGGAGGCGGCTTGCGAAGGCGACCGCACCCAGCGTGCCGTTCGCAGTAAAGGTCTTGACGATTTTATCGCCGCAGGTGACCTCGATCGCGCGGGATGTGGCCGTTCTTCAGAAGCTACGTGGAGTTCGGGCTGTTCAGATTCTCTCTTCGAGAAAGAAAGGAGATCGGGATGGAAGGAGCAGCCTCTGCCCGTAGAACGTCCTCTACAGTACGTATAAGAATGCAGCAAAGCAGAGCATCGACTCGATGAGGTTCGTGCAGTCAATAAGCGCTTCACATCATCTTTTCAGGGCCGCCAAGAGTTCATCAAGCCGGTCAAAGGACTCGTTCATCCCGTGTTCCATCCCGGTCTGGACCATGCCGTCACGGTCCTGAACCGACTGGAACACCGTATGGATGACCAGTTTTGTTCTGTTCCCAGGCAGCTCCTCGAACGTGGCTGTTTCCAGTGAGACGTGCCCGGTCTCAGGCAGCCCCTCAAACTCAAACGTGTCGATCATGCGTTCCGGGGGCAGGACCTCGTGGTAGACACCGTGGAACCCGTATTCCTTGCCGTTCGGATCTTTCTGGACATAACACCAACTCCCCCCATTTCTTGGTTCGAACCTGGTGATTTTTGTCGTGTTCCCTTTCGGCCCGATCCATTGTGCGTACAGCTTCTTCTCAGTGAACGCCCTATATACAAGCTCACGGGGTGCGTCGAATTCACGCGTGATGAACATCTCTTGCTTCCCTGGCTCTGCGTGAAAATCCATCTTCTTCGTGGTTGCCATCATGTGTCGTCAAACCTCTTTTTTTTTTTATTCACATGAGGATAAAATATATATGAGCATTATGCAACAACAGATGCATTTTTGTTGCATTTCAACTGAAAAGCAGAAAACCGTGCTCAGTACTCAGCGGCGATTTTTCTGAGGCATTCCATGATCTTGTCGATCGGCTGCTGGAACGTCAGTGCCTTCATGGTGCTGCCCATGAACTCCACCCTGCCTTTCAGCAGCGCACCGACCACGCTCATTGTTCCCTGCATAATCTGGACGAACGTGTCGTAGTTTCCGACGACCACGAACTCGGCGTTCTTCTCAGAGGAGAGGTCACGTTCTTCCATCAGCATGTCTGTAAGCTTTCCCTTCGCGACCGAGACGTACACAGACCTGGTGGCGCCTTCGGGAGGGATGTTGGTGATGACCAGGATGAACGACGCCGTGGCGCTCTTGAGGTCGTTGACCGGATCCAGCTCTCTGAGGATGATGGCTTTGGCTTGCTCGACCCACG
>DATKKD010000176.1:0-1522 GCA_035543435.1 Thermoplasmatota archaeon | reverse complement strand
GTGCACTTCGACCCAGTAATTGCTCGCATCACGAAGACGCTCTGCACCGTCCAGAGTGAGCGAGATTAGACCTCGCTCCTGCGTCACCATCCCGACCTGTCTGTTGTTGTCCATGATTTTCTGGTACGGGTATTTCCCCTTAATTGTACATCCTTCGAGTAGCTGGTCCGCGAGGCCTTCCCCGAATTGGTAGCATGCGAGTGCCTGGATGTTCTCCAGGGTCCTTTGCTGGGACCTGACGGGATCGTACATCCTCGTGGTTTTTTTGAGCGCGTCCGCGAGAGCCTCGAGTGATTCTGATGATGTCGGTGTGTCAATGCAGGTCGAGAGTGGGTTTTTCAGAGCATCCCTCGTGAACTCCTGAAGAGATGTCGGGAGATGCATGATGACTGTGTCGTAGGTATTCTTCGTGAGGTATTGTTCGAGGAGCGTCCGTATCATCTTCTTTTCGTCCTCATCCCAGTGTCCCGTGACCGCGATGTCGTACGCGGATGCCGGGTAGGTGAGCTCAAGCTCGCGGGGGACAAGCCCAAGCGGGGAGGTGATGATCAGTTCATGGACGACGGAGGGGTTGCTGATACCCAGAAGTTGTTCCCTGAAGAGCTGATGTGATTTCGAGAAAGAGTAGGGTTTTTTCGCGGAGCAAGGGAGCAGCAGCAGGACTTTCGTGCTCCGTGGCTTATGGTACCGCTGGAGGACACGCCCCTGGAATCGTCTAACCTCAGGGCGTGTGAGGGCTTCCTTGGTGGTCGCGATCAATGCCTGTTTTCGCGTGATGGGCGTCCGCTGTTCAAGGAACGGATAGTACCTGAGGTCCAGGATGCGTAGCATCGCGACGAGCGTTGGTCGTGCCCTTACCCGGGTCTCGACCAGCTCACGCAGCGACCCGGTACGGATCGCGTTGCGCACCCGTTTCATCTCTGTCGCAAGCGCGTGATAGTTATGCGAAAGGATTTCCTCGTATCCCATCTCCGACGCGGTCGCATGCGAGATGCAGGCGGGGCAGGTGCAGGGAAGCTCATGCAGTTGGTTCCTCTGAAACGACCCGGTCGTGAACAGGAAGGTCTCGTTGCGCGCTGCCATGATTGCCGGGAAGGAATCAATCAGATCCACGCCCATGTACGCCAGGAGCGCGATGCTGGTGGGATCGCCGATGCAGGGCGTGTAGATGAGTTTTTCGTACCCGGCCTGCTCGCGTAGTCGCGTGATGAACTCGACCAAGGGCGTCTGCTGGGCGAACAGCTGCATCGCGTTGGCGACGATGAACAGCGTCGCGTTGTTATCCTTGATCGCCTCAGGGATCATCTCTACTTTCCCAGGGACGATGTAGCAGTCTGTGGCCTTGCTGTTCGTCTGTATCGAGGAACGATGCAATGCTTCGGAGACGTCTTTCGGGTAGATAAGAAAGTTTTGTACTGAGGCCGATTCGGTCGATCTTGTCTTCTCTGATGAAAAGATGCTTCCACCGATACGGATGCTTGGTGTGCTCGTCTTTTCTGATTTGTTCGTGAGAAGTATCTCT
>DATKKD010000175.1:0-13017 GCA_035543435.1 Thermoplasmatota archaeon | reverse complement strand
CTCTGCCTCGTCGCTGGGTTAACAGACAACACCCAGATTTTCAGCTTGTTGCTCTGGAGCTGGCTTTTTGTCGCGAATCACGTGGACTTTTTCTACCAGTTCTTTCGATGTCCATACCTCTTTCTGATTATGTTATGCAGCCTTGTCGGGATCATGGCGTTCGACTACATACGACCCGTGATGCTCTGGAGTGTCATCTACCTGCTGGGAGGAAATGGATCCCTCCTCACCCTCGGTTTGCAGGGAATGAAACAGCACAAGGGGTATCTCCGTGGGGAAATCATCGGTTTCTCAGGGTTAAAAATATTGCTTGATTGGAGGACACCCACAAAATATTTTTTCGTTGGTTCCGCATGGAAAGTGCAACTGTCACAACCATAAACAACGGAAAAAAATGTATCCTTGCGAACAAAACTATTTATCAACCACACCTCATAACGGAAGCCTATGCAGCCGACGGAGCACCCGGGGGTGTACACGAAGAATGACAGGCTCTTCACACAGAACCCGGAGGCCTGCAAAGGCGTCAGGGTGTACAACGAGCAACTCGTCACCGAGGATGACCATGAGTACCGCTCTTGGAACCCGTTCAGAAGTAAACTAGCGGCCGCGATTCTCAAGGGTCTTACCGTTCCTTTGAAACACGATGCGAAGGTCCTGTATCTCGGCGCTGCGACCGGGACCACCGTGAGCCACCTTTCCGACATTCTCACGGACGGCACCGTGTACGCTGTGGAATCCTCACCTGTCGCGCTCACGGGGCTGTTGAAGATCAGTAAAGAGCGCACCAACATCATCCCTATCCTTGCTGACGCGAACCATCCAGAGCGGTACCAGCAGCTCGTCCTACCCGTCGACCTCGTCTATCAGGACATCTCCCAGCGCAACCAGGCCGATATCCTGACACGCAACATCCACGCGTACCTGACGCTCCAGGGGACCGCGCTCATCATGGTGAAGGCACGAAGCATCGATGTCGCCTTGAAACCAAAGCAGGCGTACGACCTGGTGGCAACCGCCCTCAAACAGGAGCGGTTTATCATCAAAAAGATTGTGGACCTTGCGCCCTATGAAAAGGACCACGCCGCGATCCTTCTCACCCGGCAATAGAGACGTCAGATCGTGATGTAAATCTCTTCCAGCATCTTGTTGATGCTGAAGATCGGCGCGTCGTAAAGGAATTTCTTAAACGCGGTCTCTGGGATGCGTGAGGACGTGCTTGTCGCCTGAGCATTGGCGACATGCTTGGAGATCTCCTCCAAATACACTTTTTTTATCTCGGTGGAATTCTTCTCGATCTTCTTCCGGATCGCCTTGGTCTTGAGCGTCCCGTTCTTCGAGGTTTTTTTCTCCAAACGGGTGAGCAGGGGGATCACGACACTATCGATCATTTCGCCTTTCTCGAGGTCTACGAGGTCGTCAGCGAGCTGGTACGCAAATCCGACCTCCCGGCCGTAGTTACCAAGCAGATCGGCAAGCTCGTCGGACGCGTTCGCCCAGTAGGCCGCCGCCTTGCATGCGGCGGAGAACAGCGTCGCGGTTTTGAGATCGATAATCCTGCTGTACACCTTGAAGAATTTTGAGTCAGGGGTCATGTTGACATCCTGAAGGTCCTTGCTGTTGAAGTTGATCTCGTCCAGCTGACCGTCGAGCGTCCCGTTCCAAGCATCCATGTACAATTTAGCGATTTTCTCGCCGTGGGAAAGAGCGATGCTAAACCCGATCACGAGCATCTTGTGGCCCGTGAGAATCGCGTTGTCGATGCCGGTTCTGATGTAGAACGCTGGCTCCCCTCGTCGCGTCACATCCCCGTCGATAATGTCGTCATGGACGAGGGAGGCGCCGTGGGCAAGCTCGATTGCGACCGTGCCTTCCAAAAACCGTTGATACAAACGGGGTTCTTCCTTGCCCTCTGTGCATGTCTTGAAGCAGATGGAGGCAAGGAGCGGGCGGAGTCGTTTGCCGCCGTGCAAGATGGCTAGGATGCTTTTATCGGTGATGACCTCCTGAATCTTCTGCTCGATGTCCTCAAAGGAATGTTTGAGAAATACCTCGAGGGAAAGTGGTTGTTCAGGCATCATTTCCACCGTATGTGGATTTGACTTGATATCCGTTACTATATAATATACTCTTCTATCTGTGGACAACAGAAATATCGTTGTCATTTATGATGCTTTTTTGTATCGTTTTGCGATGATATAGACCTCGGAACTGCTCTTTCGTGTCGCTTCAGGAGTGAATGTTTTCACAAGGTCGAACTGTTCCCTGACCCGCGTGAGGAACCCTTTCGTGTCTTCGCCCTCGAAGATCTTGCAGACGAAGGTGCCTCCTTGTTTCAGGAGTAGCCTCGCGACAGAAAGGGCGCATTCGCAGAGGTAGGCGCTGCGCGCCTGGTCGACGCTGTAGTTGCCCGAGATGTCTGGGGACATGTCGGAGAGCACCACGTCCGCGCTCCTTGTCTCCATGACCTGTTTGAGCCGTTCGATGGTCTCTGGATGGGTGACGTCACCCTGGATGCATTGTACGTTGTCGAGTGGTTTGATAGGGGAAAGATCTGCGGCGATGACTGTGCCTCGCTCCCCGACCAGGCCCGAGGCGATCTGGCTCCAGCCGCCAGGGGCTGCGCCCAAGTCGACCACGAGTGCATGCTTCGGGATGACCTGGAAGCGCTGCTGGATCTGCTGGAGCTTGAACGCGGAGCGGGCGCGATACCCGACCCGTTTTGCTTCTTTGTAAAAATGCTCCCGTTTCTTTTCTCTGTACCAGCGTGTCATAGAAGTGTTACAGGATGATGTCGATGTCGAGTCGTTCCGCAAGCTCCTTGTATCGGTTTCGGATCGTGACCTCGGTGACGCCTGCGACGTCCGCGACCTCTCGTTGGGTGCGACGCTCACCACAGAGGATAGAGGCGATATAAATCGATGCGGCTGCGACGCCGGTCGGTCCTCTGCCGCTGGTGAGCTCCTTGTCGGCGGCGTCCTTGAGAATCTCAATCGCTTTCGCCTGCACGTCACCGGAGAGCTTCAGTTCGCTACAGAACCTGGAGATGTAATCCTGCGGTGAGGTGGGCATGAGCTTCAGGCCGAGCTCCCGTGCGATGAACCGGTAGGTTCTCCCGATCTCCTTGCGGCTGACGCGAGAGGACGCTGCGATTTCATCCAGGGTCCGTGGCACGTTGCATTGTCTGCAGGCTGCGTACAGCGCGGAGGCGGAGACGCCTTCGATGCTGCGACCCCGGATCAGGTTCTTTAGAACCGCTTTTCTGTACACCATGGCCGCGGTCTCACGAACGGTCCTGGGAAGCCCCATGCCGGACGCCATGCGGTCGAGCTCCGAGAGTGCGAATGCGAGGTTACGCTCGGTCGCGTCACTGATCCTAATGCGTCGTTGCCATTTGCGTAGTCGGTACAGCTGCGCCCGGTTCCTGGTGGGTATGGATTTCCCGTAGGAATCTCGGTTCTTCCAGCCGATCATGGTGGAAAGGCCTTTGTCATGGATTGTGTAGGTCATGGGTGCGCCGACGCGCGCGCGCTTTTCGCGCTGATCGCTGTCGAACGCCCGCCATTCTGGTCCGTGATCGATGAAGTCTTGGTCAATCACTAGGCCACAGTCTTCGCAGACAAGCTCTGCACGCGCGTAATCTTTGCTTAGATGCGTGCTCCCACATTCAGGGCATTGAATAATTTCTTCGATGCTCTGTCTCTTTTCTTTTTTCTTTTTTGATTGCATTTGGACCATAGAACCAATGCCCCCAGGCAATTTTGTAACCTTTATAATTTGCGATATGCTTTTATGTCCATAAAATAGGTTATATAAATAATTTTCTACTTCTCGAATTTTTAGCAAAATTGAGAGATTTTAGGATTGAAGGGCTACGAATAAAGGATAATCTATTTATAAAGATTCCTTCAGTAAATTATATAAAAATATGGTCAGAAAAATCAGAAAATAAAGGAGAGATAAGCCGCTTATTCACCATGAACATTTGGTGCGAAAGTCGAACTTGGGGATGCTGATGACACTCTCAACCCATATCTCCTCATTCCTTCCACATCTAAAAGGAAAGAATAAGACTGGGTTATGACGATTCGTATCCACCGAGGCGCAGGCTGGGGTCGCCGAAGAGCGCCCAGTCGGTGATGCAGAAGGCTTCGACCTGTCCGATGGGCTCCCGTGCGAGGAAGTCATGGATCGCCTGCCCGTGTGCCCTGCCAAGGTTCACGGAGTTGTTCCGGCCGATCTCATAGAAGAAATCGTTTTCGAGTTCTCCGCTCAAGCTCACCGGATTGTCATCGTTGCTCATCCCGTAACCGGTGCAACCGGTGGAGGCGATAGCACCGCCAGGGTTTCTCAGGACGAGCCCCCAGCTGAAGCAGACGGGCGTCGGCTCCCCGTAGGTGAAATACTGGCTCCCGTTGATGTCAATCAGGGAAGGGATGATGGAGATGTTGTAGAGCCCATTGTGGCACCCACCGACCACAACGACAGGGAGCCGGTCGTGATTCGTGAACCTGTGGAAGTCAAACAGTGAGATACCGCCACACCAGTCATACGGGTAGGTGCCGTTGTACCATATCGTGTCCCAGACGTCGGGGTTCCCGTGTCCTTCAAAGTCCACGAACCCGCCGCCGTAGGAGACTGCGGTGATGATGTCCTCAGGGATCGGGACGAGCCCGCCAGAGAGCCTGTTCGTGGAGTACACGCGTATCGGATTGGTGATAATGGAACTCATGTTGTGCAACGCGAGGTCGCAGAGGTACTCGCCGTCTGGTTGCCCTGAGTAATTCTCAAAGGTTTTTCCACCCACCGCGATCATGGTGCTGTACCATGATTTTTCAGCTGGACCGGTGCTCTCATAGGTGATGATCTTGCTCATGACACTCCGCAGTTCCCTTTTGTTGGTGACTGGTAACCTGCTGACGTACACCTCAGGGTTCATGTCGAAGTGATCATTTGGGATTCCCATACCAGCGTCCCAGGCAGCGTAGATGCCGTCGCCGTTGGAGTCCCAGCTGTCGAACCCCCCGGTAGCATTGACGAGGCAGCCGTAGTACAAATCACAGAGGCATGCCTCATCGTCCTCTTGGGGGATGTTGACGTATCGTACTGGGACCCACCAGGCTTTACTCCCGTACGATCGGTCCTCCTTGTCCTTGGCGTAGAGATGTGATTTGAGCCCTCCTATGAGAAGGACGTAGGTGATGCCGTCCATGTTGTACTCTTGATAGAGGTATCGTTTTATTTTCTCTGGGGGGTCAGCGCCTGGGAACTGTGTAACGATATCCTCCACGCTCATGAACATGGTCTTGAGCCCCTTGCTGTTCTTAAAGTTGATGAGCGGCTGTAGTGTTGTTTTGAACGCTGTGGGAGCGATGATCACCATATCCCAGGTTGCCGTGACATGGGTCGCCGTTGCGATAGCATCGTATGAGATGGTGACGTCAAAGCCCGTGGTGTAGGCTATCTGGCCGTCCCCGGGTGAGTATCGGACGGGGTAGCAGATGAGCTTCACGAAGACGACTTCCTGATCGAGGCGATTGCGTCCCGCACCGAGTTCGGTGGAGTACCAGCATGCCGGATACAGCGCAGGGCTATCATAGATCGAAGGGTCTTGAACGAAGGCGGTCCTTTCGCTTGTTTTTGAGAGTGGTGTAACGCGGGTAGGGACGATTTCTTTGGTGATAGAGAAGATGATGATGTCGTGCATCGTACAAGTGACGTTGATTGCAGTTGAGCCGAACGGCAGTTCAAAGGTACGTACATAGATAGGTAGCTCAGGCCTGGTCGGTTCTGAGAGCATGGTTGTTGCTTCTTCAAGTCCGACCGTCAGAAATCCGTCTCTCTCAGTGAATGAGGGTGGTGAGGGAAAGTGTACTGAGATAGATGTCCTTGTAGTGTCCGTTGTTTTCTTGGCGATGTGTGTTGAAACAGCTGCGGCCCCAAGTCCTCCGAGGAGGATGACGGCCCCCATGAGCAGTGCGGCGATTTTTTTCATGCTCTCCCTCGATTCGTTCTTCGCTGTTATTTACATATTGAGGAAGGATATAAAAAACCTTGTTTTTTAATTTCTAGCGTAAATAATTATTCCGATAACCCGTGAATCGGGATACGAACTCTTTTTTCGTGCCCTCAGAGAAAAAAAGGGGTAAAGACCTGTGGTCTTTTAACCCCAGTTGCCCGGGTTGAAAAACGTCAGGTCTATGGTGCCCCAGTCGTCATAATCGTTTTTACCGCGCGACCCGTCCGAATAGTCCACCAAATCCGTGTAAATGTACCGGTAGTTCATGACGCTCTTGTACGGCGCGTACCGCCAGAAGTCGACCTGCCAGGGATACGCACTGTTTTGATCATCGCAGCCAGGCGCCTGAACATTGAGGGTGTGGCCGGTCTCATGCATGATGGCACCCGCCCAGACGAGAGCTGTCTGTTTGTCTCGGTTGATGGTTTTTCGCGTCAGGATTCCAAGGAGCGGGTTTTCGGTCGCCTTCGAATCAAGGTTCTTCCCTGAAACGTAGAAGCAGTCCAAGGCCCTCGAGTGGTTGATGTTTGAGGAGAAGGTAAAGCCGTTCACCAGGGTGCCGTGGAAGGCATACGCGCCGTTGTAGCCAACGAGGCACCAGCGGAACACGCCACGCCGCCAATTGTGCGCGTCGCCGTGCATGAAGTAATCCCAGTAATAATTGGAAAGGTCACTTTGGCTCAGATTATCGTCGAAGGGTACTTGCTCCCCACCTCCAAGGCGTCCGTCGTCGATATGCCAGACGATGTTGTGTCGGGCGTACGAGTCACGCAGCAAGTCGAAGGATGCGAGCGGGGCATGGTCGCCGCCTTGTCCCTTTGGGCCTGGTCCCATTTGATCGATTTCGATGAAGATGTCTTGTCTGAAGGGGTCGGATCCCCATTGCCATGTTTTGTACTCCTCGATGTTGTTGAGGCCGTCAAGGTCAGGGTCCAGAGCGGTCTGATTCTGCCAGACGTTCGGGTTGTACTCCATGTAGTACCCTTGATCATGTCCCCATTCGATGTAGTATAAGCCGAAGGTGTGATCCCATTCGATGGGGATGCCGTCTTGATTCGGGTCCAGGCCGCGGTTGTCAACGAGTGGACTGGTGTTGTACATGGTGGTCTCAAGCCAGTAGGGAAGGCCGTCGTGGTCGTAGTCGGTCTGCGTGATGGCGAACCAGAGTTCGCAGTCGCGGTCCTGCTCGTAGATACTGTTGTCATCGATGCCGCTCAACCGTCCGTACCCACTGGGGTCTCCGAGGTAGTCGTCCCCCCACCAGATGCCGGTGGCGATGCTGTAGGTAAGTTCCGCGGTGTAGCACTGTCTGATGGTACCGTAATCAGAGCAGAGGTCGCAAAGGATGTCCCCAATCTTGCTTTTTGACCAGAGTTCGATGGTAACGTTGACAAATTCTTCATCCTTGGGTACCTCAGCGGTCGCGGACCAGTTTGGTCTTTCGACGTACTTGGTGTTGCTCCAGACAGGGCTGGTGAAGGTCATGTTGTTGATCGTGACCTTGACAAAGAAGTTCGGGTCGGAGAATAGATTGATCGTCTTAAGCGCACGGATCTCATTGATGGCCACGGTCACATTAATGGAACTATCCAAGGGATCAAAATCGGTCTTAGTCAGCGGTGTATAGATCAGGTGTTTTATCTGAGGATTATAGGTTACCTTCGATTGTGTCACCGTCGAGACCGGCTGCGGATGTTTTGCCAGTACTGAGATGGGAAAGACCATGAGAGTTGCCATAACTAGCGTACAGATGAGTTTTACAGAATTTTTCATAGTACTCGTATCCCCCGTTCTTATGTATCAAATTATAGGTTTATAGTTCAGCATACGACGCCCGTGTATTTATACTTTTTTCCCAAATCTGGAGGAAATAGGGTGCGTTTTTTTTTTCATAAATGCATAAATACAAGGTGTTCATATCGTCCGTTATCTACCATGTATATGGGGGATGATTGATGGAGTTAACGATACCGCCTGAGCCGACCATGCTGAAAAAGCAATCAAAGCAACAAAAGACCACCCGAGAGTGGGACATCGACTCTCTTGTGATGTGGTTCGGCAACCGGCTGCCCACCTACCTCTGGAACGACGCTGGCTGGTCCAAACCCCTCAAGGATGAGGGCTATAATTGGCAAAGCTTCCTTAAGATCCTCTCCCTGCATAAGAAGGACATCATCTGCTGGTCGCACGACGCCATCACCTGGAAAGACTTCCTGCAGAAGCTGCAAGAGACCATCAGCAGCCCGGTGTTCAAAGCCATCCTCCTGCACCAAGACACCCGCGGGGTGGGACTCGATGGCTAGACACACCTCAGGCTACCCTATAGTGCTTACTGCGTCCCGGGCCGAGGCGAACGAATTCGATAACAACCCCTTCGCAGCGTTCATCTGCACCTTCCCCTATAAACTCTCAGGGCTCGCGCTCCGGGAGCATCTCGAGCACCTCCCAACCAACTCCGATGGCTCTGCGAAGCGCACCATTTACGGCCTGCGAAAAGTCGAGGCGATGCTCATCGACGCGTTCGGAAAAGACGCGGTGGTCGTCGCCCATTACGACCAGTTAGGGAAATTCATCGGGAAGAACACGAAGATTGTCGCTATCTCCACCATGGACCCCATGGGGCTTGCGTACGTCTCAACCACCTACAACTCCCTCATAGGGTTCGGCGGTGAGGCGCTCAACGCAGCCGAATTCAAAAAGCTCATCACCCATCCGGCCATCCTCAAATACAAGCCAAAAATCATAATCGGGGGCGCTGGCTCCTGGCAACTCAGTGAGGCCGGCAAACAGCAGGAATTCGGCGTCGACGTGCTTTTCCAAGGGGAAGGAGAAGCAGACCTGGTGACCGTCTTTCGGAAGGCGATGAACAACGAACCGGTCCCCCCCTATTACGTCGCAAAGAAGCCAAATCGAAAGACCATCCCGCTCATCAAGCATGCGGCAAGTTACGGGATGGTCGAGATCACTCGCGGATGCGGCCGAGGGTGCCAGTTCTGCAGCCCGACGAACCGAACGAAATATTCGGTTCCCCTCGATCGCATCATGAAAGAGGTCGAGGTCAATATCAACGGAGGATCATCCTCCATCTTCACCGTGACCGAGGACATCTTCCTCTATAAATCAAAACCCGGGTTCATCCCAAACAGGGAGGAGATCGTGAAGTTGTACAAAACGATTGCCTCCTATCCTGGTGTCGACCACATCCTGCTTTCCCATGCATCCCTGGCTCCCGTGATTTACGATCGGAAGCTCCTCGAAGAGCTGTCCCCGATACTTCTGGAGAAAACTCGATGGACCCCTGAGCTTCATAAAGCCTACCAGAAACGGTTCGTCTCCGTCGAGGTCGGTATCGAAACCGGTAGCGTCAGACTCATGAAGAAGTACATGAAAGGGAAAGCGCTCCCCTACAGCGTTGACCACTGGCCAGAACTCGTCGTCCAAGGTGTCGGCATTATGAACGATCACGACTGGTGGCCGCTGTGCACCATCATGACCGGACAGCCGGACGAGACCGAGGAGGACGTCCGCGCGACCCTTGACCTGATCGACGACCTCCGATGTCATCAGGCGAAGATGTTCTACACGCCCGTCCTCTTCATACCCTTGAAGGAAGCAGCCCTCGGGAACTTCCACCGGACCAACCTAAAAAACCTGTCAGAGCTCCAATGGGAAGTCATCGCCCGCTGCTGGAGAAACAACATCGACTTCTGGGCACCAGACATGCGCTGGCTCTACAACCCGATGTTCTTCTTCTCCCACTGGTTGTACGCCCGATGGAAGCACGGGAAGAAAGCCACGGTACCAATGATGCATCTCGCAGGGTTCCCAATCGCCCAGAAAACAGACCGCCCCTGCACCATCGAGTATTGTCAGGACGGGTTCCCGACGCAAGCCGAGGATTTTCGTTGAACCAGTCTGCTCCTCAGCAGGAAGTAGGTCTAACTTTTGAGGAACGCGAGATACGCGAGATACGAGGAGTACAGGTCTACTTTACTCGTGATTTCGTACGGCGAATGCATGGAGAGCACCGGAGCGCCGAGATCGACCACCTCCATGCCAAGCTTTGAGAAGTACTTCGAGACGGTCCCCCCACCGCCCTTATCCACCTTCCCGAGTTCCCCGGTCTGCCAGGGAATTTTCTCCTTATCAAGTAGCGCCCGTATCTCGGCGACGAACTCCGCGGACGCATCGTTCGCCGAGTACTTCCCACCATGCCCGGTAAATTTCGACATGACGATGCCGTACCCGAGCGATGCGGCGTTCTTCAGCTCAAACACGTCTGTGTAGTTCGGGGTGATCGCAGCATTCACATCGGCGGAGAGGACCTTCGATTTCAGCAGGACGCTCTCAACATCGACCTTCGGGTCGAGGCTCTTGATCAAGGACCGAAGCACCGTATCAGTCTGCGCGGAGGCGTTCCCCTCGCTGCCTATCTCCTCTTTATCAACGAAGACGCTCAACGCAGGATGGGACGGGTTCTTCAGCGCAAGGGCAGCTTGGAGAGCGGCGTACGCGCTAATGCGGTCATCCTGGCCATAGGCGCCGATGAGAGACCGGTCAAACCCCACATCCCTTGCCTTGAAAGCCGGGACCGCTTCAAGCTCTGCGGAGATGAAGTCCTGCTCCTCTATCTGATATTCCTTGTGGAGCTTCTCGAGAATCGCCGCCTTGATCTTCTCCTTGAAATCACCTTTGAGCGGGATGCTGCCGATGACGATATCCAGGCTTTCTCCTTTGATCGCCTCATCAAGTTTCTTGGTATCCTGCACCTCGTGGGACAGGTGAGGCAGCAGGTCAGGTACGGAGAACACCGGGTCACGGTCATCCTCTCCAAGCGAAAACGAAATCGTCGTCCCATTCTTCTTCACAATGACGCCATGGAGCGCGAGCGGGATGACGACCCATTGGAATTTTTTTATCCCACCGTAGTAATGGGTCTCGAACAAGGCAAGGTTGCTCTCTGAGTCCTGGTATAACGGAATCTGCTTCAGGTCCAGGCGAGGGGAGTCGATGTGGGCGATCACGATGCGCAGACCCTCACGCACCGGCTGTCTGCCAGGGGTTAGTACCATCGCCGATTTCCCACGGTTGACCAGGACGGTTTTCCCGTGATGTTTTGCTTCTTTCTCGATCGCCTTTACCGCTTCCCGTTCTGTTTTCACGACGTTCAGAAACACCTTGTAACCCTCGGCAAAGCGGAACACCTCAGCGATGGTTGCCTTGGGAAACTGGTCCCATGCTGATTTCTTTTGATACGCATACCTACTCTCACCGTTCTTCATGATGACTGCCTTACCAGGGAATGTCAACGGTACCGAACATAAAAAGATTCCTCAGTAGGAGAAAAAAAAAGGAAAAAAAGATGATTATCGTCGTCGGATAATCATCACAAGGACGACAATCCCAATCGCCGCGATAACGATGATGACCGCAAGGAATACGAGGAGCGGCGACGAAGCGCCACCACCACCGCCTTCACTCACAATCTCGATGGAGCCAGAATAGTATGCTTTTGAGGATGCCTGATCGATGACGGTGAGGTTGTACTCGTAGGTGCCTGCTTTGGTGTAGGCATGGGTCGGGTTTTGCTGGGAAGACGTCGTGCCATCGCCGAACTTCCATTCGTACGTGAACGGAGGTTGCCCCGTGAAAGGCGTAACGGAGCTGTTGAATTGAATCGATTCCTTGACGGAGCCGACACTTTGCGCAGTGGCATAGGTAATCTCCAAAGGTTGGTTCGGGGCAACATCGGAAAGGAGGGTGTACATGCTCGGTAAATCGCTATAGCTACCGTTGATATTAATTCTTAGGAAATAGGTCGTTCCGTTGAGATGACCGTACATTTCATCCGAATTGTCCAACGGGATGGTCACCGAGAAGGTGTTTCCTGAGACAGAAAAATCCTTCGAGGTCAAATTGACCGGGGTACCACTCGCATCCGTCGTCAGCTGGCATGTCTTATTCACGTAATCAACAATGTAGGATCCTCCAATTGACCCTGCAAGTTTCGTGTCAAAGGTCATACTGTACATAATGGTGCTAATTAATGATTGATTCATTGATGGTCCTTCCCCTGTAAGGTCATTGATATTTCCTTGATTCTCAATGCCACCCTTGACTTCCATGGTAAGCGTCACAAATCCACCTGCCTTTGTGTAAGTCAGTTTTGTGATATCGATGTCATTGATATTGATATAGGGGTTCGTGGTAACATAGGTTGATTCTCCGGTATTATAATCAACGGTAGCAACGTCACCTGTAGGATCGGTTATAGAGACGTCAACTGCTTGTACTGACATGAAAGCAACAAGAAAGAGGTTGCTTGTGAGTACCGCTGCAATCAGTTTGTGTGTATTTTTCATTCTGTGTTCTCCTATGTTATTTCATTTTGATGAATTGATAACCCTATTTAAAAATATTGGAAAGCTTTTTGGTCATTTCCTTGAGAGGACCGCTTGTTCTGAAATCTTACCTCAGTTTCTTCTTCAGTTCCGTCATAGAACTGATCATGCCGTCAAGAGTTGCCTCAAGAGTCCCGAGTGTCTCATGAACCTTGTCGGTGATCACCGCCCCTTGAGACGAGGGTTTAATGACACCGTCATGTTCGAGGGTTCGCAAGGAGTAGCGGATCACGTGCTGAGGTTGGCCGGTCACTTGCGATAGTCGTATGATGCCGATCGGGCCGTGGTCACGTACGTTTTTTAACACGTCGATGTGCCTGCTGAGAAGATCGATTTCTTTTTCTGCGACACTCGTGATAACGGTCCGTTCCTTATGTTTTTCTTGCATAACGTTCCTCCCGGGTTAATTGTTAACATATGGTATACATTGCCCTTATTTAACCTTTACGAAGAAGCTGCTTTGTGTAATTATCTTTTTGTGACATAGTCCTATGCGTCTATCAGGGATGAAAGATGCACAAGACTAGTCACAAAGAGATAAAGTGGGAGAGGCATAAAGAGGTTAGCATCAACTGGAAACACTATGATGAAAGCAGA
>DATKKD010000174.1:0-4561 GCA_035543435.1 Thermoplasmatota archaeon | reverse complement strand
TCGAACGCGGTTTGTTTGTCTTTCTTCACCTCGACGATCCATCGGGTGTTCGACTCTGAAAAGACCGCAAGATCAACACGAAGGGCGCTCGTGAGCGCTGAAACATCAACCGTCGCGCCGATATCGCCGCCGATCGCCATCTCAGCGAGGCAGACTCCGATCCCGCCCTCGCTACTATCATGACAGGCAGCAACATATCCTTTGTTCATGCAGCCAAGGAGGCCATGCATCGCCTGCTGGAGCACCGCAGGGTCGGTCCTGGGAACCATCCCGCCCTCGATCTTCATCAGATGATAGTATTCGGATCCGCCAAGCTCTTTTTCTGTCTGCTTCCCGACAAGGTACACGGGGTTTCCTTCGTCCTTGAAATCACTGGTGACGCAGGTCCTGATATCGTCGACCAGGCCCACGCCGAAGATCTGCGGCGTCGGTGGAACTGCGGTCTTCATGGACTCGTTGTAGAAGCTGACGTTTCCCGATACATACGGCAGGTTCAACGCACGCCCTATGTCACCGAGGCCTCGGCATGCCTCGTAGAACTCGCCCATGCGCTCTGGTTTCTCAGGGTTACCGAAGTTCAGGCAGTCGAGCAGCGAGTCAGGTGTCGCACCCACGGACACCAGGTTACGGCACGCTTCGTCGACCGCTGACATCGCGCCCCAGTACGGGTCGGCTGCCATGAACAGCGGGTTCACATCCGCGGTCACCGCGATCCCCTTCCAGGATTCGTCGAGCGGTTTCATCACGGTCGCATCCCCGTGGGTCTCGAGTCCGACCTTCCCCTGCAGCGGTTTCACAACGGTGCCGCCGCGTACCTCATGGTCGTACTGCCGCACCACCCATTCCTTAGAGGCGATGTTCAACGATGACAATAATTTCTGCAGCGCATCATTCAAATCGGGTTGTGGGAAACTCTTCTCCGCCTTGGTCCTTTTCGGCATGATGAACGGCCTGGCGCACGAGTCATACACGGGTCCGCCGGTCATGAACTCCAGGTCCATCTCTAAGAGTTTTTGTCCCTTGTAGAACACGCGGATGATCTGGTCCTTGATCACCTTTCCAACGACCGCCGCGGTGACATCCCATTGCTTGCAGATGTGAAGTACCGTGTCGACGTTCTCGGGTTTCACCAGCATCATCATGCGTTCCTGGCTCTCCGACACCCAGATCTCCCAGGGTTTAAGCCCTTCTTCTTTCAAAGGAACGTTATCGAGGTGGATCTCTGCTCCCATGTTCGCTGAATAAGCTAATTCTCCGGAGACGCAGGACAGTCCTCCGCCACCGAAATCCTTGAACCCTTCAAGGAGTCCTTTCCGGTTGCACTCCAAGCACGCATGAATCACAGGCTCTTTGGTGATCGGGTCGCCGACCTGCACCGCGGACCTGGAGCTTTCCTCGCTTTCATCGGTGAGCTCCGCGCTTGCGAAGTTCACACCGTGGATCCCGTCACGGCCGGTCTTGCCACCCACGTAGATGTAGATGTTCCCTGGGGCTTTCGCCCAGCTGTGCACAAGCTCGCTTTTCTTCATGATGCCGACACAGCCGACGTTCACGAGACAGTTCCCGGTGTACCCCTCATGGAAGCACACCTGGCCGGCGAGCGTCGGGATGCCGATGCGATTCCCGTAGTCGCGGATCCCGTCCACGACACCCTTGAACAGATAGACCGGGTGTTTCACTCCTTTCGGCAGCTTCTCGAACGGAGTATCTAAAGGGCCAAAGAATAACGGATCGATATAAGCAATAGGTTGACTACCCATGCACAGGACGTCTCTAACAATTCCACCGACACCGGTCGCTGCTCCTCCGTACGGCTCAATCGCGGACGGATGGTTATGGGACTCGAGCGCGACGCAGTAGTAATGGTCCTTGTCGAACTCCATGACACCCGCGTCCTCGCGGGCGACGATCCTTTTTTCATCAACATTGAACACGAATTTTTTCAGCGGAACCTTGGATGATTTGTAACAGCAGTGCTCAGACCACGCCTGCCCGAGCGCCTGCAGTTCGATGTCGGTCGGGTTACGTCCTTGCTTCCCGAAATACTCCTTGATGCGTTTCATCTCAGGCAGCGCCAGCGCAAGCCCCATGCGGTTGCTGACGTCCAGCAGCTCCTTGTCGGAGGCCACCTGCAGGTTCACCTCATAGGTCTCGATGTCAGGTCTGAGTTTTTTGAATAAATCTTCTACTTGCACACGCACTCCCCATTTTTTTTTAATGTTCTTCAATCACGATCTCATAATTATGGATCACTGGGTTGGTGAGCAGCCGCTGACAGATCTGCTCCACGTCCTTCCTCACCTGGTTCTTGTCCTTGCCGTCGACCAAGAGGTCAAACGTCCTGATGGTCTTTGCACTTTTCACGCTGGTGAAACCAAGCAGATGGATCGCCTTGAGCGTGTTGACCCCCTCAGGGTCCGAGACTCCTTTCTTCAGCTGGATCGTTACCTTTGCTTCGTACATGAATCATCGCTGCCGGCTAATCTGAAAATGCCTAGATTAAGGTATCGTTTCCGAGACCTTCTGCATCACTGTTGCAACGCGTTTACGGAACGCATCCAGCGCACCGCTGTTCGGTATCACGATGTCGGCGTCTGCGATCACCTTCTGCAGTCCCCAGCGTATTTCCCTTTTGTCCCGCTCCTCGAGGTCCTTGAGGTTCTTGCTGTCGTCGGTCCTACCCCGTGAAATCGCTCGTTTCCTTCGAACCTCATCAGGCGCATCGATTGCGACAACCAAAAAATCTGGGCCGAGGACTTGTTTGAAATAATCGATCTCCTCCATGTTGCGCACCCCGTCGATGACGACCATGGAGGATTTTTTGAAAGACTGGATTCGTTCAACGGTGCGTATCGCCCACACGTCCATCCCATGGTGTTTGCGCATGTCATTGGCGACTGCGCCCACGTGTTTATCGTCGAGCGGTTTTCCTTGCCGTTTCGTCTCCTCCCAGACCAAATCTCCCATACGAACAACTGGAATTCCCTTGTCTTTAGCTAATTGTACGGCCTCGGATTTCCCTGAGGCTGGCATGCCGGTGAACGCGATGACTTTCATGGTGAGATCTCCTCTCGCAGTAATGATAATAGTGCAGGGGGAGCGATTTGAACGCTCGTGTGCCTACGCAACAGGGTCTCTCAATGCTAAAGCATTACAGTAGGTCCAAATTTCTGCTGTTCTCTGGTTTTTATGTAATGCCTTCTTATCGTAGCCACTTACGATTACTTTCTTGTTCTTTCGGAGGGTTCTAAGGTGTTTTCTCACAGAGGATGCTGAGAGATCAAGATCATAAGATATTTGACGAACCGTTGTTGGTTTCTTTCTCAGCACGTCCAAAACCATTCTCTCCGATTCTCCTCTTCCGTTTTTATGAGGACCGCCATTATGATTCCTTAAAATATGGCGGAACATCTTATCGTGGCGAGGATCAGGCAATGGCCCCACTAACTCATATAATTCTTTCCGCTTATCCGCCCGGAAACTCACACACCACTTTGTATGGTTTGAATATTCTTTTTTTCGAAGTGGATGGACAAAATCCCAAGCGTGGGCTATTTCCCAGAGATACACAGCGTTTTCCTTACTTGTATAGGTAATCGTGATAGAACCATCTGCTCCAATAGCACCTTCATCAATTATTGCTTGAACAATTATTGCTGCGGCTATATCTTTATTCTCTTTTGCTATTGCCAAGATTCTGTTCACGCTTACCTGCCTCCAAGCACTCCTAAGCCCTGCCCCTTGGACCAAGCTCGGGTACCCCTGCATAACTGCTTAACGCTAATGTCATATCCTAATAAAATGTTTGCGAGGCTTTCTTTGCATCGCTTATGCTGTTGTACTCATGTGAAGCAGCTGTTCCCCGTGCTTCGCGTAACAGTCAGAACAGAACTTACGAGCGATGAGCGAATGGATATGCTCCTTGGTTCCTTCTTCAATATAATGCGGCTCGTTTTCCTGGATCGTCCGACTGCACGCCATGCACATAGTCGGGAAGGCCGAGTGCTTCTTCACCAAATGAGTCTCAATCTGTGTTGGTGCCATCTCTCTCCACAGCTATAGTATTTACAAGCGCTGGTTAAAATATGTTTCTCTCAAGCCCTATGGTTTGTATCGAGTCCACTTCTGGAGTGATGTGCTAGGTTTAAGTATAGGCAACGGTATTCCCGAGGGAATTTAGATATAAGGCGGTTGAGACTGCCTCCCATAGCGAGCATCTATCTCTACTTTTGGGATGATGCCTATACAGGTGGGGTAGTCAGGAAATCCCGACGGGCCCATAACCCGTAGACCAATGGTTCAAATCCATTCCTCGCTACTCTCTTTTTCTTTTTTTAAAAATCACCAGCCTTAATAAGCATTCAAAGTCTTCCATGGTCTTGTGAAAAAACCAGCCTCGGACCGGTTTTGGGAGGTCGATTTCCTCCGCGGCATCGCGATCATCATGATGGTCATTTACCACATCATGTTCGACGTGGTCTTTCTCAACATCTCCTACATCGACCTCTCGTCGATCCCGGTTCTCTTGTTCCTCTATCCTATCGGTACGATGTTCCTCCTG
>DATKKD010000173.1:0-1632 GCA_035543435.1 Thermoplasmatota archaeon | reverse complement strand
AGCGGTGCTCACGAGGGATTGCGCTGGGGTGAACGCGGCTCTTCGCGCGGTCGTACGAACAGCATGCCAACACAACATCGAGGTCCTGGGCGTCTTGAGGGGGTATGACGGTCTCATCGACGGTCACTTCCTCCCCTTGTCTCCTCGGTCTGTTTCTGGCATCATCAATCTTGGGGGTACTGTCCTGAAAACATCCCGCTCAGCACGGTTCCTCACCGCTGCCGGGCAGCAACAGGGTGTGGAAAACATCAAGCGACACGGCATCGAAGGATTGATTGTCATCGGCGGTGACGGATCTCTCCGCGGGGCACACGTACTCGCCATGAAAGCAAAGATCCCTGTGATCGGTATCCCTGCGACCATCGATAATGATATCACGGGGATTGATCAGTCGATTGGTGCAGATACCGCGGTAAATGTTGCCTTGGATGCATTAGATAAAATACGGGATACCGCGACCAGTCTTGAGCGGATCTTCATCGTCGAAGTTATGGGCCGTGAAAGTGGATCTATCGCGATGCAGGTGGCCCTTGCCGGGGGTTGCGAGGAGGTGCTGTTACCTGAACGAGCATCGAACATCGAACGCATGTGTCAAGAGATTGAGATGGGAAACAAAAAGGGGAAAGTGAGTTGGATTATTATCGTGGCGGAGGGGCGGGCGCATGCACAGGATATCGCCTCTCTTATCACAAATAAGACAGGTTTTGAGACGCGGGTGGTGGTGCTTGGTCACGTTCAACGAGGGGGACGGCCGACCGCCATTGACCGCATTCTCGCAGCGCGACTTGGCAATTACGCAGTGGAGGAGCTTCGGAAGGGACGAACTGATGTCTGTGTGGGGCTGAGACACGATGCTTTCGTGTTAGTCCCCTTGAAGATAGCGATGAAGCCGAAAAAGATGAACGTCACGGGGTCGTATCGTTTATTGAAGATCTTATCAGCATAACGAAAATAATGCCCGATGAACAGGTGGTTCACTTTTTTTCATGAAGAAATGAATAAATTTTCATTTCCGAAAAAATATTTAACTAGGGAGACATCTTCCGTGTACTGTGATGAAGATGGGGAGACAATCCGACGCAATCGAACGGGAACAGGGTGTGACGACCACTGTTTCTGATGTCATCATTGCTGAGCTTGAAAAATGGGGGATCACCTTCGTGTTTGGCATCCCTGGTGGTTCGTCTCTTGGCCTCGTGGATTCCATCCGGAGGAATAGGAAGATCCGGTACATCGTGGTTCGTCATGAGCAAGCAGCCGCGTTTGCTGCCTCCGCGTATCATAAGCTCACGGGCAAGCTTGCGGCATGCCTGACGATCGCGGGTCCTGGCGCGACGAATCTTGCCACCGGGTTGTATGACGCAAAAGAAGATTCCGCTTCGGTGCTTTCCTTAAATGGTCAGGTGGAGGCCCAGTATGTTGGTCCCGGTGGTTTCCAGGAAATCGATCAGGACGCGTTCTTTCGTCCTATCACGATTTTCAATAATACCATCTATGAGAAGAAGAAAGCTTTAAAGATCATCACCATGGCGTTAAAATACGCGGTATTCAAGAAGGGCGTCGCCCAGGTCTCCATCCCGAATGACCTGCAGAAAGAACCATTGGATATCGCGTGTTGCGAGCGGGAGATGC
>DATKKD010000172.1:0-12307 GCA_035543435.1 Thermoplasmatota archaeon | reverse complement strand
CATGTTCGATGATTTAAACGAACGAAAAAAGAATCTTGATTCGCTTGCCATCATGGCTGAAAGCTTTGTTACCACCGTCATTGCTTTTCCCCTCTTTCTTGTGATCATCCTGTCGATCATGGGATTGACGAGCGGTGGCATTCAGTTTGATTTCTTGTACATCATTTCGCTGTTTATTCTCCCCCTTGCGTATTTCGGTTTTTATGTGATGATGAAATCAGGGATGGGTGAGGGCGTATAAAGGGAATACGATTCGTGAAACAATATGATGTCAACCGAAGGTACGGGCGGGATAAAATCAATGATCTCCTCATCGTCGTATCCGTCGCCATCGCAACGATCTTCTTCATCCTTGGGTTTTTCGCCTACATCGGGAACCCGTTGATTTTACCAGGGATCCTGCTGCCGATCGACTACCTCGTGTTCGGCGTGCTGGGTTGCATCGGACCAATCGGGTTCTATGCTGCAAAAAAAGAAAGACAGAAGCGGGAGATTATGGACAAGCTGCCGGATTTCCTGCGGGACATCGCGAACTCGTCAGCATCCGGCATGAATATTTTTGACTCCGTTCGGTCCGCCTCCGAGGGTGATTACGGGGGGCTGACCCCGGAACTTAAGATGATGGTGGCGCAGCTCTCCTGGGGCGTCCCGGTGAGCGAGGCGTTGACGAACTTCGGAAAGCGGGTCAACAACAAAGAGGTCAGACGACTCGCCATAACGATTAACAAGGCGCTTGAAATCGGGGGGAACACCTCCTCGGTGTTCAATGCCGCCGCAAAGGAACTTGACCAGATCAGGCGTGTCGAGCAGCAGCGCAGAAACGAGATGTCGATGTACAGCATCGTCATCTTGATTAGTTACTTCGTGTTCCTCGCGGTCATCCTGGTCATAAATGGGACCATCTTCCAGGCGATCTACGACCTCCAAGGGAAGATGGCGGGTAAAGCCATCGGCGGCCTCAAAATCGCAGCTATTAACCCGCTCGATGTGAAAACGATGTTCTTTTCGTTCATTTTTGTGCAGAGTCTTGGCGGGGGACTCCTTGGGGGGTTCATGATGGACGGGAAACTCACTGGGGGGATCAGACAGGCCTGCATCCTGATTATCATCTCCTTCATCACCTTCAGGATTCTGTTTTAAAATGTCAAATCCAGGAAAATAGCACGATACCGTTATATAGAGTGAGATGGGAAAGAAGTACATGTGGTTAGGAGCACGAAGAATAAAATGTTCTTTGCCTCCGCGTATCACGGTCAGATAAGGGTTCGGGTACTTTGAAGTGCCGTGAGGAAACCTTTCATGAAAAATCCAAGAGATCCTGTAGTAATTTCCGGGAGGAGAGCATGGTAAAGAAAAACAACAAGAACGGGCGCAGGCAGCGTATCAACTTCATCACTCACAACCAAGCGGTGTCAGAAATCGTCGGAGAAGTGCTCATGCTATTGCTGGTCAGTGCGTCATTTGGTGTCCTATACTACAATGTTTCATCGATTGCGCCGCCCGAAAATCCCCCGAACGTCACGATTGTCGGAAGGATTGACGGTAACAATCTCGTGTTTGAACACAAGCGAGGGGATCCGTTGAGTCTCGACACGAGAATCACCATAAGCATGGCTGGGCTCAACAGGTCGTTTGTGGTGAGAAATTATCTGGATGCTGAAGCGAAAGCAGACGGTGTTTGGAACATTGGGGAAAGCGTTGTGTACCCATTCCCGTACAACATTAGCAACATCCGAAGCTATTATCAATCGTATATCAACACCGTAGATGTCGGAAGCAACTCGATGGTGTTTTATGCGACCCTTGACGTCTATCCGGAATCCGATCTCTCGATAACCATGACGGCTGATAATCTCCACCCCTACATCGGGCAACAGGTGAATTTCACGATATGTATCACAAATCCTAAGGACGGCGCGCCCGCCGTGAACATACAGGTCCAAAATCTTTTATCATCGAATTTTTCCTACTACAGTAACCTATCCTCCTCAGGGGAATTTAACCACAACACGGGGATTTGGAGCATTCCTTCTCTGCTGCCTGGGGACACCGAGTGTCTCACCATCACGGCGGTCGCGGTACTCACCTCGACGCCGACGCAGATGGCCATGATCCTCGACGGTTCCGGCAGTATCTCAGCGAGCGATTGGACGCTCATGAAACAGGGTCTTGCGAATTCGATAGAGAATGCAAGCATCTTTCCGCATGACGGAAACGTCGAGCTCACCGTAATCCAATTCGCAGGGACGAAAGCTCAAATTGAGCTTGTGCCGACAAAAGTAACAAAGACGAATTATGCGACCATTGGGGCGAGCATCTTGAACATCCATCAGATGACTGGATCGACGCCCATGAGTTGCGGCATCAGGCTTGCCGCTGATGAGTTACGCAACGTCGGATTATTCAACGCAAGTAAGAGGCAAATCATCACGCTCGTTACCGACGGTGTCGCGAACGTCTACTGGAGCAGTGGCTATTCCGGAACCTACCAAGGATGGGACGGGTGGGTCATCGGCGATGACCTGTGCCACACCGGAAGCTATTCAGCAAAATCAACTTCCTCGAGATACGGGGATTTCACGTGTAACAATATAAACACGGCGGGAGTGGGGAGTGTCACTGTGGATTTCTGGTATCGACTGCATGGGACGACCTCAACGAGCTTCAAATTGCTGTTCTATGACGGTTCCACCTATGATTCCATCGCGTCCCTCGGCGGAGGCACGAAAGACGTCTGGCTCCACTACACGAAGACGACGACCGACTCTCAATATTATAAAAGCACGTTCAAGATACGCTTTACCACCACTGGGACTGGAAGCGTGTGGATCGATGACGTCAGGGTGACCAAGAATACGAACGTGGTGTTCAACGATAGTTTCGAGAGCGACTACTGGGCCCAGAACTGGTGGAACCTTGCGTTGAAAAGCGCGGAGGATATGCAAGCCTACCTTGTCAGCAAACTGCAGATGACTAGTGATCAAGATCAATTCAACGTCCTCGGGGTGGGTGTCGGTGGTATGTACGGAGGGCCGGATTCAGCATGGCTCAAAAACAAGGTGGTTTGGCCACAGCCTGGTCATATCGCCCCGCCGTACATAGCAGGCTGGGTGAAAACGATTACGTCATGGCAGGAGTTTCAGAATGCCATGAGCGAAATTCTCGGCAGTTATTTTGGCATCTCCAACATCAACAACGTCGAAATCATCTCGGCGACTCCGTCGACCGATCCGAACCCTGACAATAATGGAGCGAGCATCGAGATAATCCCGCACTAAGGTGTTCGAATAATTTCGGAACACCGTACCTTTTTAAAAATATCACCATGAATCCGAGAGGAACTTCATTTGGAGGACCAGTGGTGCTATTCGATCCAACCCGGGCCGACCTGAGCCTGGATTTCTATGATTTTGAAAAAGATGTTGACCTTAGAGAGAAAGTGCAGCTTCATCGTCTGTCCTGTGTCGGTCAGCTGATAATGAGGGTTTCCGTCTTGATTGAGGCCGGCGCTGATTAAGGTATGATTCATAAATGCAAACCAGGCATTCGAATACGGCGAGGTGACCGCTAAATCTGTCACATTATGAAACGTCAGGTTTTTCGATATTCCAACAAACTCGGTTTGTATCGGAGACGTTCCGAAACCGGACATCATTGCCTTATGCCCGACGCTTGAGATATTCACCACATTAAAGGTGATATTAACCTTTAACGTTGAGAGGTTAAGGTCGACAAAAAAACTGGGTCGAACCAGCATCGAGTTCCCCTGGTCCTGGCTCACAATCATGGCACCAGCCTCGTAGCTATATGACTGATCAAGGTAATACGCGTTCATTGACGAATACGTGATTCTGCCTACGCTGAATAAAGAGGTATTTTGTATCGTTATATTCGATGCTTTATCCAAGACTTCAAGGGTGCCGAACGCTTTGCTTGTTACAAAAAAAGGCAGTTCCCTGCTGCCGAGCGTCACAAATGATGCGATAGGGATGCCTTTCCGTGCGTCAGCAGCCTGTCCGTCGATGACTGATGTCAGAGCGGCAAACTGCTCCTCCACCTTATCCATGTGCTCTGCTTCACGCTGTCCCATCATGGTCGGGATGTAGACGACTTGGATAACGGAAATAACCGACACGATAAGACCGATTAGCAGGATAGCGGTGACAATACCAACCACGGCATGATCAGTTGCTTTTCTTCCTCTTTTTCTCATTGTATGGCCTCACACATATTTTTCTTTCTGATAGCTCATCCACCTACTCCCTTCTGAAGAACTGCTGACATAACGATGGTGTTCTTATTGGGATCCACGATAACGACTCGAATGTTTTTATCGGTGATATCTATCCCAGTAAAATTAAAGAACGCCGTCTCACCGAAATCCCATTTGTCAGGATTTTTATCAGGGGTCAGAGCAGAGAATTGCCATGCCGGAGAGTGGGAGGTATTCAATATTTCAATCAAGCTGCTCTGATATGTTGTCGTTCCAATGGTGATCGCTATCGATGTCGTTCCTTGGAGCGAATCTCCACCGTTATTTTCGATGCTTATCATCTTGCTTTCTTTATCGATGGTTCCAATGAGACTCACTAAGGGAACCGAATGGCCGCCAGAAAATGAAGAGACATATATATTGAGAATGACAAACATAGAAACAGTCATCCCCAGCAACAGGACAACACCGATGACTTCAGATGCTGCTAGTCTCGAACGTACTCTCTTTACCATGGCATCCCAATATCCACTCATCATTGTATCGTAAAGATATTTATTAATATTTAGGGTAAGCCAAATGCATGATAAAATTCTTTCGCTTTTAAAAAAAATACTCCTCGTTCCTCGAAAAAAGAATCGGCATTCTTACAATAGGATCATGTGATTTCCCGAATCCCGAGAAGATATCATTTTCTCCGAAATCCGCGTGTTTTTCTTTTTTTCAAAAAATGATTGCTTCCAAAAAATTAAAGAGAGCGGAGCGATTACCCCACCAACAAACGAAGCATTCTGCCCCGGTAGTGTAGCGGCCTATCATCCAAGCCTGTCGAGCTTGGGACTCGGGTCCGAATCCCGACCGGGGCGCTCACCTTTCTATTTCTTACAACAGGATAATGAGCAGCTTGGCAATGATGGGATACTCGGCGAGTTGATGGCCGCTGCTGTCGTACGAGAAGGCGGTGATCGAATAGATTCCCAGGGGGACCTCCATGTTGGTGCACCAGCCGTCGGTCGCATTCGTATCCAAGAACTCGAAAGATTTCCCGAGGAAGAACTGCGTCGCGACAAACTTCACAGAAGCGGTACCATTCGATGCCTCGGAGAGCACCACATAGAGTGTGGAATAGTTCACCGCAATCGACATATCAAGCGTTCGGAGCAGGGGTCGAGGCCCTATTTTCGGGTTATCGAAGAGGTAGATGTACCCAGGTTCGTAGAGTCCTCGGTCAGAGCAGGTGACGGTGCGTCGGTCCTCCATTTTGTTCCCCGCCATGTCCCAGACATCCACGAAAACGTCGTAAGTCTCGCCGCGGTCGGCGACGAAATGCCCGGTGAACCACGCGACATGGACTCCGACGTACTCGGTATCGCTAATAATCTCCTGTCCCAGCTTGAGCGTCACCCGAGCAACCCCTGAACCGGTGGTGTACTCCGTTGCGCTCCCATTAATCGTCGTATTGCCAGGTTCAATGATATAGGCTGGCTTGTTTAGGGTGATCATCGGAGCTGAGAGGTCGATTTTGATATCGCTAGCTCGGTGGTGGATCTCCTCGTTTATGGAATCATTCGACCAGTAATCGATGTAGTTATCAGGCCCCTCGGTCGCAATCACCGGTGGGTTGTCTTGGTGGTACACCTGTGGAACATACCCGTTGATGCTGTAGTAGGTAGTGATGTTTTGCGGGTCGCTATCGGGGTCGGTGACATTGAAGGTGACGGTCACCGGCGTCACATACCAACTATGGTTGCCGTTGGGTACAGCCGGGTGGAAGAAGATGGTTGTCGACGGTGGATACGTATCGAGACCGACGACCGCGGAGATGTTCCATTTGTCAAGGATCGGTGTGGTGTACGCAGAGTAGCGGGTAAACGTTGCTCGCAGACGGATGCAGGATGCATTCACCGCTGAGACGTTCTGGCCGTTCTGCACATTCGCCAATAGGATCGTGTTGGCGTTCTGATCCATGATATCAAACGTGAGGGCGGTGGTGGTAGGCACCGTCGCCTTGAAAAAGAACTGCCTCCAGGCACGGAACTGGTTCGGCTGGATTTGTACGGACATCAGTTGTGCGGTGGTGACCAAGTGGACTTCCTGACCAAATGTTTTGGTGATATTGGGTGACCCGATGGTTTGTTTGGAGGCCCAGACGTACCCGAAGACATCTGCGTACAAGCTGGCTAGGTCCCGTTCGTCTTCCCATGCCGCGAAGATCCGGCCGGCTCCTGCGCCGATACTCGCCCAGTCGACGTTCTGGGACGAGCCGTCGGAGAGTTCCTGGCGTGCCGTCATTACGGTCCCGGTCGCATCGATGATCCGGCCGTACACATCCTGGTTCCCATTGATTGTACCGTCATAGGAGATGAAGAACATCGTGTCGAAGTAAGGGACCACGTCGGTGCGGATGAAGGTGGTTCCTGCTTCGATGATGTAGTTATCCTTTACTGTCACACCGGTGGTGTTGAGGACCTTGCCCCAGATGTTCCCGTCGTAGCTGTCCCTGCTTGAGGGATCCTGGCTCACGTCCCCGTCATTCCAGGTGACGAGGTACCTCTGCGTCTTGGTGTTGTAGGTGACCGCTGGGAAGATATAATCCACCGTGTCACTTCCCGTGGCAATGGTGATCTCTGAGCCGATGCGGTTGCCGTTCGAGTCGACCCGATAGGCGTACAGGCTGAATGGGCCGGTCACCTGGTCAGGGCCGTTCTCAAACACGACCAGGAAGTTCCCGTGCTTGTCCGAGCACACCCAGGGGTCCCCCTGATAATTTGTCTCGTATGCAATCGCGAACTCTGAAGTTACCGGGTTCCCATTTGAATTGTATAGTCTTCCGTACACGTCGTAGTCGTCCGCGCCATATCGTGCATCCGCCCATACGACAAGGAATCGGTTGCTTTGGTTATCGTAGGCGACCTGAGGATCGAATTGACCGTTGTTCGCATTGCAAATCGTGAACCGCATCGTGACCTGACCATCGGGTGTCACCAAGGCACCAAGGATATCGGCTTGATATCGGAGAAGCAAGTTGTTCGCTGGGTTCTGCTCCCAGGCGACGAAAAATTTCCCCGCGCCAAAGGCGTTCGCTGGATTTTCCGCATGGAACGTGAGGCTATCCGCTGGGTCTGACACATTGATGTCGCTGTTGTTGGTAGGAATCGGGTCTCCACCGGTGAGGTTGTACGTTCTGCCATGGATCACCCCAGGGATGGTTCGCTCCCAATGCGGGAGCGGGACGTCGATGTCCTCAGGTCCGAGTCGTTCCTCCCAGGTGATGAGAAATCGGTTCCCACCGTATTCAACATCAGGGTCCCAGGCGCCTTCTGTCGCTGCCTTAAAGGAGACCATGATGTCAGGTCCTGTCCGGTCTTTCCATGTGAACACTGAGGAAAAATCGCTTTGGTTCACCGCACTTGCATTGCCATAGAAAAGGTAGATCGTGGTCTGCCCTTGAGGAAGCGTAGGGACGTCCACGAGAACGTTTGCCTGAACGCTGTTGGTCTTGTTAAGAATGTAGTACGGGAGTTGTTCTCCGGTGCCATTCGTGAAGCGGATGTCATCAAAATCTGTTTGCATGTCGCTGTCATACGTGACCGTGAGGTTCACGTCGTAGTCAAACAAGGTGGTTTGACCGTTATTGGTAATCGTGATAGGTTTCATCCGGGTGAACGAAGGGTTGATCCATGCAGCGGAGGTGTTTTTCATGGACACGGTCCCAACGCTCGTATTGACCACGATGTCATGGGAGCGCCCCTGGTCGATTTTGCTGGTGTTGAGAAAGTCATCCTGCCAGATCATGAGCGATCCATTCCCCCTCCCAGTGAGTGGTGCGGGGCTCAGAGAACCTGTTTGGGGATGCGTCATCGCCTGACCAAGGGTGGCAAGCACCATGACGAGCATGAAAAGGATGCAAAGTCCGCCCTTGATGCGTTGTCTCTTTTCCATGGGTATGCTTTCTCCTGTTACGGCCATGGCACATTGTACCACTGGCCTTGCCAGAGGACCTGGAGCGTCCAATCTCCAGGTATCGGCTGATCGCCGAGGATCCAGATGCGCTGCAATTGGCCATTCTGAGAGTACCATTCAATGGTTCTGGTGATTTCGATGAAATGCTGGCCGGTGAGTATGAACCCGTACTGGTAGTTTCCTTGGTGTTGCGGGTCGTACATGAATTCAAAGTTGAATGAATTCCCCAGCGGCTGTCCATAGGTGTACACCTGGAAATAGCCGGTGTCCCCCAACGTCCAGCTGATCTTCAACCGCTGGCTCGCGTTAAACGAGACGTTCCCTTGGATATTGAAGGTATCGGTCTGTGTATCAGCAAATGTAACGACTACGTTTTTATTGAACTGCAATTCTATCGCGCCTGCCTGTCCAACCGCTAGGTCAGCGCTCACGTTGAAGACGTCTCCGTTGAGGTTGACTGCGATGTCAACGTTGGTGAGGCGCAGTAGTTTCCCGGACCAGCTGAAGTTCGAGATCTGACCGTTGCTGTAGTCCCAGGAAAGCATGTAATGATCGTCAGTCTGGATGCCGAACCCGAGGTGGAGTAGCTCGACCCCGTCGTCGACAACCGAGATCGTGTTATTCAGCATGATACCACCAGTGATAAGACCTATCTGGGCGTGAGTGGTCGTTTGGGTCGGGAGTTGCCAGGACAGGTCAAGGTAACTATTGGTGAACTGAAGGGTGTCCGCGAGCACCCACCCATTATGGGCGAGTGAAATCGAAAGCACGGGACTGCCGCCAACGGAATCTCTCGTGAGGACGATCTCCCCCTTTCGTTGCTCCCGGTCGACGTGCCAGGAGAGGTTGAGATGTTTGTTTTGCAAGGTCAGTGATTTCGCAAACGTCCAGTTCTTATACGAGACGGTCGTGGAAAAGATTGAGGCGTCCGATGAGTCACGCGCAATATCAAAGAACCCAGTCCCCTTCCCGATGTCGATTTTCCATTGCGTCTGCATATACGTGTTTCTGAGTTCAAAGGATTTCGTCACCACCATGTCCTTATAATTCACCGAGAGGTTGAGGATACGGGGCGTGTCATACCCCCGGATGACGGTGAGGTTCCCGGTGCCGTTCTTCAGGTCGATTGCATTCGTCACATGGAGTCTCTTTGGGAAATTATCCACTGAAATGAACGGAGTGGTGTTCCCTGCAACGTAGAGCGCGAGGCGTTTCACGTCACGCGACATGTTCAGGTCAGCAAAACTGGACGCGGCAAGGTCTCCGAACGTCCCGATGTTGATACCCCAGGTGGCATGGATCTGCTCCGGGATGCTCAACACTTGGAAGGTCAGCAGGTTACCGTTCTGGACCGAGTCAAGCGCGTAGGTGACGTTGTACGGCCGGTCGCTTGTGTAGAGAAACTCCCGGGAGCCCAGGATCGTCAGATCAAAGTTC
The DNA here is from genome assembly GCA_035543435.1 of Thermoplasmatota archaeon. Lineage (GTDB taxonomy): Archaea > Thermoplasmatota > E2 > DHVEG-1 > DHVEG-1 > SM1-50. The sequence continues at coordinate 2,694 of DATKKD010000172.1, read as the reverse complement.
ATGTAGCTCGGGAGGGGGTCGATGAAGAAACTCTGAACGATATCATCGAGAGCGCCGCCCTCAGCCCGAAGGGAAATCTTGGTCGGGACGCCAGCGCTTCTGCCGAACTCGTAGCTAATCTTTGCCTCCCTTGGGATGGAGGTGATGGTAAGCTCGGTCGCTGGCTCAAAATCGATGGTGTACGTCCGCTGGAAGACCTCGCTTCCGGTGGCATCGACTGCGAGGTAATGCGTGAAAAACGAAAGCTTTGAACCGCTCTGGATGTTCTCAGGGTTTACGGAAAGTCTGAACACACGAGGGTCGTTGATGGTTTCTCTCCCCACATAAAACGTGGTGTTGACACGGTTCGCCCCACCACCTTGCCCGGCGGTGGAAATGTACCCGATAGAGGCGCTAAAATAAGGGTTGTTCTGCGTCGAGGGTTGTCCTCCATCCAGCAGGATGAACGGGAATCGCATTTCAACTGAGACCTGGTATTCTTTGGTCGAGTCGCAGGTCGTCTGAACATCACATTTCGATTCGACTACCTTTATGGTGCTATTCAGGATTTTTGTACGCGTGAACCGTAGGTTGATCGTGGTGTCATTCTGGGATTGCATGGTTACCTTGAATTGTCTGGGTTGACCGGTCTCGAGCATGGACGAAAAATCGGAAACCCCTAACTGGAGGGGTTGCGAGATGGTCTCTCCCCCGTTGTAATTCGTATTGACCCACACGCCGAAATCCTCCTGCCCGACCTTAAGAAACAGCACCCTGATGGAGTCCTGGCAGAGCGGTTGGTCGTTCTCGTCGTAACCGATGACGGTAAGGTTGTACAACCCTGAGGTGCAGATCATCGAAGTGCTTATCCCGTCCACGGTTTGATAATCCCACCGGTCTGTCTCCCATCCGGTCATGATGCGTTTAGCGATGAAGTGTGCATGGTTGATTGCGCTTTCATCGGTGTCGATTTGCAGGTCACGGCCCACTACGATTGAGTACTTCAACCCCAAGGCGGTGGCAAGCGTCATGCGGATAGGTCTGAGTTGAAAGAGATACAGGTATCCGGCTGCCGGTGAGGTAATGGTGATGGAAGGGTTATCCCCTGTTTTACCCAGGCTGGAATGGACGAGTGAAGGATGCGTTGTGATGGTCTGAGCAGCTTGAGAATTGTTTGAGAATGCTGAAGTCCCCAGTGAGAATAACGGGGAGCATACCAAACTTATCACAATTAACCATGTTACTTTTTTTCCCAGTTTCAATCACCTCTTTTTTGTAAAGCTACATTCCCCTATTTTCGTTGTATATTTATATACAGTCTTATAAGATACTCCGGTATATAATCTTTATTATGCATTTATAAAATTCTTACATATTTCATTATCTTTTCTCTCTCCTCAGATTGGAAGGTTGCATTTTTCTATTAAAAATAACAATAAAAATCATTTCGAAGATAAGCTTATATATAAGAATTACTATATATTTTGAATAGGTGTATAATATGAAGAGCAAATCGAGGAACTTATTAAAGGCAGGTATTGTTTTGTGCATCGCAGCTTTATTCATTGGAACATCGACAGCTGCGCTCGTACAACCCACAAAAACAGATGTTACAAAAGCCAAAGCAACGATCGGAATTAATACGAAATCTTCTCGCGATCAATTTGAGCTCAAATACTATAACCCTGACACGCTCCAGTGGGTGATGGGGATTCAAGGCGGTACTCCACCGTATGTTTGGAAAACAGGTATCCGGTTGACACAAGATGAAATGGCACTCTATAGCACCTGGACTCTGACCGCCGTGAATGTTGCTTTTGGTGAGGATCCCCTTGAAGGACCCATGGATGTCAGAATATATGTTTATGATGCTGGAACCCAAACAAATCCTGGACCTATTATCGTAAATGATACCACTGCCAACCTCAATGGAACTCAAATCATTACAGTCCCCTTAACAACACCAGTTCCACTCGCAGGCCATAATGAACTCTGGATTGCCGTCGAATATACTCAATACACTGATAAAACTCATTACGCATTTTTGGATACTGGTCCCGCTGTTCCATATAAAGGTGACTGGATTTATTTAAATAAGAAATGGTCAGAAACTCGTTCTCCACCTGGTAGTGCGGACTACAATTGGGGGATCGGAGGAGTTATTGAAGGTCAAGGGCTTGCCACCATCGCAATTGCGAACGTCAAAGGACCTATTGGGATCAAAGCCGATATTCAGAACACCGGTGACGTCGATGCACAGAATGTCACATATTCCATGACGGTGACAGGCGGCTTGCTTGGCAGAATCAACAAAACAGCAAGCGGAACCGACGCGTTACTTGCGGCACACGCCACCTACCCGATCAGCATCCCGATGTTCTTTGGATTCGGGAAAATCAACATCATGATCACGGCCTTTGCGAAGAATGCTGTGGAAGTCACCGCGAGCAAATCAGCCTTCGTCCTCGGGCCCTTGGTCATCGGAATTAAGTAAAACCACTTAATTCTCTTTTTTTCTTTTTTTTTTCTCCAGCTCGATTTCTTCTCTTCATTCTGCCCAGTACCTTCGAAAGGGGAATGTTTAAATAATCAGCAACTTATAAAATAATGAGGGAACCATGAAGGACTACGCCATGCGGTTAGGCTCATTTTTCCTTGTCGGTTGTTTACTAGTAAACACTGCAGGTATCCTTGCGGGTGCGACACCTTCGTCGT
>DATKKD010000171.1:0-5467 GCA_035543435.1 Thermoplasmatota archaeon | reverse complement strand
AAGTGTCGCTGTGTCGAATTAAGTATCTATTATACCCTTGTCGTCGAATTCTTAAAAAATATCGGATTAACACGGACCATATCTGCGAACAAGGAAATACCATTCACGGTCCTCCAATCCACCCGTGGATGCATCGCTAGTTTCCTTCGTGGTCTCTATGAAGGCGACGGTTCAGTATCGTATAAAGTAGATAAACGACATGGCGGTAAATCCATTGAACTCACCTATCTATCGAAGAGTAAAAAACTCATCCATCAGCTCAAGACCGTCTTGCTTAATTTTGGGATCATTACGACCCTGCCCTACAAAGATAAACGAACCCCCTGCTACAAGCTGATTATCTCTGATGTGAACAACATACGTAAATTCCAGGAGAACATCGGGTTTTCCTGTTCAAAAAAACAACAACGTCTCGCGCAGGTCAAAGGCCTGAACACATCACGGATGAGTAAAAACGATTTCATCCCGTTTCTTGCAGAGTATTTACGAGGCAAATACAAAGACCCGTTGTTCCATCGCTATAATTATGATCGTTATAACAACCTACGGAGAAACTACAGCCTCCTGATGAAAAAACTTGATGCGGTCGATAGAAAACTCATCGACGATATCCTCCATTATGATTATTTCTTTAATCGAATAAACGAAATTGCACCAACCTCGGAGAAAAAAACAGTATATTCTCTTCGAGTTGACAGCCCGTGCCATTCGTACGTTGCGAATGGTTTTATCAACCATAATACTGAAACTAAAATGGCCAAGATCACGAAGCTCATGCTACAGGACATCGAGAAGGAGACCGTGGAATGGCGTGATAACTACGACGGCTCCCTCAAGGAGCCCGAGGTGCTCCCCGCAATACTGCCAAACCTCCTTGTGAACGGCTCGTCGGGAATCGCGGTCGGCATGGCGACGAACATGCCGCCTCACAACATCAACGAGGTGGTCGACGGCATCATCAAGGTCATTGATGCACCTGAGATCTCTACCGCGGAGCTCATGGAGACGATCAAAGGGCCTGACTTCCCGACTGGCGGCATCATCTGCGGCAGGGGCGGCATCCTTGCCACCTACTCGACAGGCCGTGGCTCGCTGATCGTTCGCGCGAAGACCAACATCGAGGAGGGCGAACAGAAGGACAAGATCATCGTCAACGAGCTCCCGTATCAGGTGAACAAATCGGTGCTCCTGCAGACCATCGCGGAGCTTGTCAAGGAGAAGAAGCTTGAGGGCATCGCTGACCTGCGTGATGAGAGCGACCGGAAAGGGATGCGCATCGTCATTGAGCTCAAGCGCGACGCGATCAACGACGTCGTGCTCAACCAGCTGTTCGAGCACACGGAGCTTCAGTCCTCGTTCGGAGTGATCAACCTCGCGATCGTGAACGGTGAGCCCCGGGTTCTCACCCTCAAGGACATGCTACAGTATTACATCGAGTTCCGGGTACTGGTCATCACCAGACGCACGACCTACGACCTTACCAAGGCCAAGGAGAAGATGCATATCCTTGAGGGCTTGATGATTGCGCTGCGCAACATCGACGAGATCATCGACATCATCAGGAAGAGCAAGGAGGTCGAAGAGGCGAAGGACCGGCTTATGAAGCGGTTCAAGCTCTCTGAGATCCAGGCGAAGGCGATCCTTGACATGCGTCTGCAGCGGCTCACCGGCATGGAGATCGCTGCGGTCGAGCAGGAGTACAAGGAGACCAAGACGCTCATTGAGCGGCTCGAGGCGCTGCTTGCCGATAAACAGAAAATCCTGAATGAGATTAAACGAGAGCTGCTCGAGATCAAAGAAAAATTCGGCGACAGCCGCCGCACCCAGATCTGCGAGGCTGAGGTCGGCATCGACATCGAAGACCTCATCCCTGTCCAGGAGGTGGTGATGACGATCACGAAGGACGGGTACATCAAACGGATCCCCACCGAGACGTATCGTACGCAGCACCGTGGTGGCAAAGGCCTCATCGGGGTGCGCCCCAAGGAGGAGGACTACGTGGTGGACACGTTCATCACCTCCACGCATGATTACCTGATGTTCTTCACGAACCTCGGCCGGGTGTACTGGCTCAAGGGCTACAAAATCCCTGAGGGGGACCGCCATGCGAAGGGCAAGGCGATCATCAACCTGCTCCCACGACTCAGCGAAGGTGAGCGTGTCGAGATTGCGCTACCGATCCACGAGTTCGACGACAAGCATTACCTGATCCTTGCCACGAAGAAGGGTACCATCAAAAAGACGGTGCTCTCCGACTACGGGCACATCAGGGTGAACGGCATCGCCGCGATCAAACTGGAGGAGGGCGACGAGCTCATGGGCGCGCAGCTGTCGGACGGGACGAAGACCGTGATGATCGCGACCGCGGGCGGCCAGGCCTGTCGGTTCAACGAACGTGAGTTGCGCCCGATGGGGCGGGTGACGCACGGAGTCATTGGCATTAGGCTCAAGAACAAGAAGGATTCCATCGTCGCGATGACGGTAGTGGACATCACCGGTTCCTTGCTGACGATCACAGAGAACGGGTTCGGGAAACGCTCGCCGATCGACGAGTACCGGATGACGCACCGAGGCAGCAAAGGGGTGCGAACGATCATCACGAACGAGCGGAATGGCAGCGTGGTGTTCGTCGGTCAGGTGAACGATGAGAACGAACTCATCATCACGACAGAGCAGGGGATGACGGTGCGCATCCCAGTCCGGGACATCCGAGAGCAGGGACGTAGCACCATGGGCGTGCGGATCATGCGGCTCAACGAGGGCGACAAGGTCGTCTCGGTCACAATCACCTCGCTTCTGCCTGAGAACGGTGATGAAGAGGGGAAAATCGAGGAGGCAATCGAGTCGATGCCGCTTGGCATCACCGAGGAGCTGCCGATGAAAAAACAACCCGCTATCCCACCTGAGAAACACATCGAGCCGCTCGAACCACCAGCACAACCTTCACCGAAGCTAGTCAAGGAACCACAGAAACCAACGGTTGCTCCCAAGAAGAGAGGAAGACCCAAGAAAACAGCAGCACCGACACCGAAGGTGCCTAAAGCAAAGAAACCAAAGCCGAAACCACGGCTGGTGAAGATGAAGACAATCAAGGCACCTAGGAAACCAGCGAAAAAGCCTGTGAAGAAACCAGGAAGACCCCGAGGTAGACCCACGGCGAAGCAGAAGAAAACACGCGGACGGCCAACCAAGAAAACGGCCAAACCGAAACGAGCGCCTACAAAGAAAGGAAAAACAAAAGCCGTCCCAAAGAAGAAAACCGCGAAAAAAGCCGTGAAGAAACCGGTTAGTAAAAAGAAAGCGAAGCGACGGAAATAAACCCTAGGTTGTTGGTTCCTCTTTTTTTTCTTCTTTTTTCTTTTTCTTCGGGCATTCAGAATTGAGGCACAGCGCCCAGGTGCGCCTTCCCTTGAGCTTCACGGAGATGATCGGCGTGCCGCAGGCGTCGCACACCTTCGTGGTCACGGCTAGTCCCCCCTGCTGAGGCAACGAGTACGTGTTCTTGCACTCGGGGTACCCGGTGCAGCCGACGAACCGTTTGCCTTTCTTGGAGATTCTCACCATGAGCGGTTTACCGCAGCGCGGGCACGGCCCGACCGTGTTCTGCTCCTTGATCGCTCTCGTGATGCTAGCTTTGATGATCTCCTTCTCCGGCTCAAGCTCCTGCATCACCTTGGTGAGCATCCCGCGTGATTCCATAACGGTTGCTTCAAGCGTCTTTTTGCCTTCCGCGATGCTGTTCATGTCCTCTTCAAGCTCCGCGGTCATCTTCGATTTGACTACGTCGGTGTTTGCTAGCGCGTCCACGACCGCGATCGCTGTGGAGGTGGGAATCGGCGTCTGGCCGCTGATGTACTTCCTTTGATAGAGCTTGCTGATGATCTCAGCGCGCGTTGATTTCGTCCCAAGGCTGAGCTGCTCCATTTTCACGATGAGTGCACCCTGCGTGTATCGCGCTGGTGGCTTGGTCTCATCAGCATGCACTGTCATGCTCATGATTTCGATTCGCTCTCCTTCGAGAAGCTCAGGGAGCTGCTTCTTCTTGTCCTTGAAGTACGGGTAGATGCTCTTCCAGTGGGATTCGATGAGACGGTACCCACTTGTCTTGAACGGCTCTCCCGCGATATCGTAGACCGCGTCCGTGGTCTCGGAGATCGCGTCTTTCGCAAGCGTCGCGAGGAACCGGCGGCAGATAAGCTCGTAGATTTTCTCCTGGTCTGTGCCGAGTTTCTTCGTGGGCGCGTCCACAGGATGGATCGGCGGGTGATCCGTCGTCTGCATCTTCCCGCGGGTCGGATGGCTTCGCCCGTTGGATTGGACCTCTGCGACCTCTTTTGAAAACTGAGCGTTTGCAAGTTTCTGCAAGATACCGCTGATGTTCAGCGACGGAGGGTACACGGTGTTATCCGTACGAGGGTATGAGGTGAGCCCCTGCATGTACAGCTCTTCGGCAAGGCTCATCGCCTTCGCAGCAGGGTACCCGAGGAACGAGGCAGCCTGGAGGAACGTCGTGGTGTTGAATGGAGCCGGCGGCGTCTCGTGTTCGACGGTTTTCTTCACGGTTTCCACTAGCGCCTCTTTGCAATCCTTGATCTTTTGATAAATCTCCCGTGCCTGCTGTTCGTCCCAGAAGATGTCGGTCTCATGGACAGCGTCGAACATCTTGTCTTTCTTCAGTTTCGCGATGATCTTCCAGTAAGGTTTTGGTTTGAAGTTTTTAATCTCTTTTTCTCGGTCCACCAGGAGTTTCAAGGTGGGTGATTGGACCCGGCCTATAGAGAGGAAGTCACGGCCGAGCCTGCGAGAGGTCAGGGAGATGAACCGGGTGAGCACCGCGCCCCAGACCAGGTCGATGACCTGGCGCGCCTCCCCGGCGTTGGAGAGGTTGTAATCAACATCGGTCAGGTTCTCAAACGCGGTATTAATCTCATACGGTGTGATGGCGCTAAACCTGGCGCGTTTTATCTCCTTGATAGTCGTACTGTAACTTTTCAAGAGGTTGACGACCTCGACACCGATAAGTTCTCCTTCCCTGTCGAAATCGGTTGCGACGATGACTGCGGGGGAGTTGGTGAGCAGTGTCTTCAACGCAGACGCGATGCCTTTTTCGCTGACGCGCTTCACCGGCTCCACCATGATCAGACCAGCGGGGTCGATCTTGTTCCACTGGTTGAAACCTGCTGGATAGTCAACGGTGACGATATGGCCCTTCAGCCCTATCACCGTCCAGTCCTCGCTGTTCTTCATGAACTCGTAAACAGGTATAGAACCCACATGCACACTCTTCATCTTCCCCCCTGAAAGGATGTACGCAATGCGCCGTGCAGCGATGTTTTTTTCACTGATGACAAGTCTCATAGTGGGTCCTAGCAGCACAGTCAACATAAAAAATACCTATAATTAGTTTACGATATCCAGGAAATCCTTGTTGAAACTATATAAACGGCGATGATATTTCCCGTTGTGA
>DATKKD010000170.1:0-1565 GCA_035543435.1 Thermoplasmatota archaeon | reverse complement strand
GTTTTGAACGGCAGAACCCGCTAAGACAGCGATAAAGAGAAACTATTTCTTCCGGAAGACGGTACTGTCATGAGCAATGAAACAAAAGACGCAAACACACAAGTGTCCGGTTAAGGAAATAGGACAGGCCCGAATCCGGCCTTTCGTGATATAGTGTTGTTGCCCGTAACACACTGACACGAAGGGGGATTCAGGCCATGGCTCATTGTAACACAATCTTCCATCAGGTGCTTCGTCTTCTTGACAGACATGATTTTCGAAAAATCGAGCAGGACCGATTCCGCCCCAAGCGCAAGTGCCGCACCCTCAGCCGTTGGGGGCAGTTTGTCGTGATGATGTTCGCCCAGATCACCGGAAGATCCAGCCTGCGAGAGATCGTGCAGCAGTTCGAGTTCCACGCGACCAAGCTCTATCACTTGGGTGTTGACCTGGTGAAACGCACCACCCTTGCCGACGCCAACAGCAAGCGTCCAGCTGCGTTTTTCGAAGCCCTCTTTCAGCACCAGTACGCCAAATGCGCCGCCATCGCCCCGAGCAAGAAGTTTCGCTTCAAGAACAAGCTCTACTCCTTTGACTCGACTGTGGTTGACCTGTGTCTTTCGCTTTTCCCGTGGGCCAAGTTCCGCACCACCAAAGGAGGGATCAAACTCCACACCCTCGTCGATCACGACGGCTACATCCCGGCATTCATCGAGATCACCGCCGCCAAGGTTGCAGACCTCACTGTCGCCAAACTCCTTACTCTGCCTGCTTTCTCTATCGTGGTGATAGACCGAGCGTACGTCGATTTCGCCTGGCTCTATACGCTCACGCGACGCAATATCTTCTTTGTCACCCGGATGAAGCGGGGGACCAAGACTCGGGTGGTGAAACGTGATCCCGTCCTCATAGCAAAGGGACTGACTTCGGACCAGACGATCGAACTGACCGGTCCCAAAGGCAAGGACTGTCCCATTCAGCTCAGACGGGTTGGCTATCGCGACGGGGAAACCGGACAGCACTACGTGTTTCTCACCAATATCTCTCATCTTTCCGCTCGGACCATTGCCGATATCTACCGGGAGCGATGGAAGGTGGAGCTGTTCTTCAAGTGGATCAAGCAGAACCTCAAGATCAAGAGTTTCCTTGGCACCAGCAGGAACGCGGTGATGACACAGATCTGGATCGCGATCATCACGCTCCTTCTGCTTGCCTACTACAAATTCCGGGCAAAACTAGGTCACAGCCTCTCCCAGATCCTGAAGTTGCTTCAGCTGAACCTGTTCAGCCGACAAAATATATGGCATCTCTTTGACCCGGGACCAACAGAATGCATGATGCCAAACCGCGATCAGTTGCTCATGAATTTCGGCCACTTATAACCGGACAGCAATGGCTGATCCATGTCATCGAGCATGACATCTCCTTGACCTTGGATATCATCTTCATGTTCAAACGGTACGGGAGGGTCAGCCCCCTGCTAAACTTGAATTATTGAACAGTCTCAATTTCGTCAACTTTAGTCAAGAAAAATCACCAATCTCACTCGGTCGTTCATCCTATTCCCCAACCCACCAGCACCTACC
>DATKKD010000169.1:0-16453 GCA_035543435.1 Thermoplasmatota archaeon | reverse complement strand
GCAATGACGCACAGATCGGTCTCAATGCTTATTTCCTCGTTAGTCTCCCGGTTCTGTATCACAAGATGTGTCACAACACCGTGCTTCTCTTGTATCCGAGTCGCAAAATGGTTCGTGTACAGGGTGACGTGTTCTTGTATGATTTCCCGGACGAGGTCGCTCATGTCTACGTCAAGTGTCGCTGCTAAAATGCTAGGGAGCGCTTCGACTACGGTCACCTGCATTCCTTTCTTATGGAGTGTGTCCGCCATCTCAAGGCCGATGAGGCCAGCACCAATGATCGTCGCTTTTTTCCCTTTTCGTATCTCATTAAGAATCGCTCGCCCGTCATCAATGGTTCGTAGCACATGAATACCGGAATGGAACCTGTTGTTCAGTTGGATGTTTTGAACAGGCGGTACAGTAGGCAGGGAACCTGTCGCAAGCACGAGAGCGTCAAACTCACGAGTGATCGACTCTGTTCCTTTGTTGGCGATGACTGTCCTGTGCTTAAGGTCGATATCGTTCACTGTCGCCTGCAGGAAAAGCTCGATGTGCTCTTTGTTGAAGTACTCCTCTGAGAATTCGATGAGGTTGAGGAAATCCGGGACGGTTCCAGCGATCGCATACGGGAGCCCGCATTTCGAGTAATGAGGATAGGCGCCTTTTTCGAAAATAGTGATGGCCGCAGTTCTGTCTGTTTTTCGTGCGAACTGCGCCGTCGTCCCACCGCTCGCGCCACCACCTACGATTACTATTTTTTTTCCATTCGTCACCGAGAACCCCCAAATGACTAACCAACATGTTTTTTTAACGTTTTTGATAATGCAAAGACTCGTTTTTTTCTTTTTTATCGCATCGAAGGATGTGATAAGATGTAAACATTAAAAAGGATGTTATTTATTTCCTATGTTAAATACGTTGGAGATGTGGATGGTTCCTTGTACAAGCGATTAGCGGCGATTCCTTCACAACTCACACAACAGGTAGTCGTATAAGACAAGCTCTCGCTTTCACTCGACTTTTGCTGTGTAAAATGCATTTCTTTTCGATCATCATTGGTTGATCTCGTCGAGATCCTTCGGGAGGGAGAAATTCCTCGCAGCGGATGTCTGAATCGCTTGGGTTCTCTCAATGCTCAGCATGATCGTCTTCAAAAGAGCGACTGTGGGGTTTCCTCCAGGAACGCCGGTGAGGACGACCACTGCTTTTTTCATATGAAGCAGCGACGTGTTGTAATTACTGCTCCAAAGGTCCCTGAGGAATGCTTGTGATGCGTTTGGTAAAGAAAGCCAGAGCTGTTCGGTGAGGTACGCCTGTCCTTGTATACCCAGGTCGGCCGCGGTCATGAAGGGTGTGGCATTGATGCCCGAATGGATGAAGGCGTGCGCAATCCCCTCGCTCAGATTGGTTTCCGCTAGGAGCACCGCTTCGACGGACTCGCAGGCTGGGGTAAGGGTCGCATGCCCATATTTCTTCAGGAGGTCCAGGGAGAGTTGTGCTGCCTCCCCGGTCTGGTAGGGAGTGTAGATATCATCGTCACAAATATGGAAGGGGACATAAATCGAGGAGCAGGCGTGGTTCGCGGAGAACCAACCGCATCCCAGGATATCCGGGTGGTCTGTCGGGAGCTTGAAGACCGCGGCCGCCTCATACACTGAGGCGTCCTCGCACAGCGGACGCAGGCCGTCAAGGTCACTTGTGTGCATCCGGGACCAGGCGAACATGTCCTGGAGGGTGATGTGGCCGACCGCAGGTTCGACATGGCCGCGGACCGCCTGTTCCCAGGCGTGTACTGCGGTCTGCACGGACACCCGTGCCTTCGGTTTTTGGAAGGTCTCATAGATGACGCTGTATGGTCCGACGGTGCCGCGATGTCCAATGGTAATAACCACAGGGTTCCCCTGCTCGTACGGCTGAAAAGCAAAGGTAGGAACCGCCTGGGCGATGAGTGCGGTGTCGTTCACTGCAAGAATCTTCACGCCGCAGACCGAGCCTAGCCGGACCGTGCCTCCTTGTCGGACCCACGTGTCCTTCTGGGCGTCAAATGAGCGGGCGATCGGCAGGGATTTGAGAAGCTCGGTTCGCCAGAGGGTGAGCGGGTAGTTCGACATTATCCAGACGTCATCCACACTCGAGGTAGTGTAGTGGAACGCGTCCGCCTCGATGACCGCCGCCTGGGCGGGGCTGGCGATGAAAAGGTTCTCGCCCACACTGGTCGCATGCATCGAGTCGATGGCATCGGTGGTGAGCAGGGTGATTGCTTGGAGGTCACTACCCGCGGTTTGGCATGCGTACCTGATCCAGTCGAAATCGTCCCAAGCGTTCTTGGTCGGGTTGACCCAACCGGACGCGGTATCAGCGTCCGCGAAGACGAGCCCTGCGTCTGACAGCACCATGCCTGCTTTCGTGATGTTTGGGGGCGTGTCTCCCAGGGTTGCGATTCCAAAATACGTGTGGTTGACCGTGAACGTCCACGGTTTCCCGCTCCAAGGATAGTGATAGGTGTACGTGGTCCCTTTGGGTACTCGGGTGAGAACCTGGAGGCCTGGTCTGCTCGGGTCTCGGACCTTGAGGAGCAGAGTGTAGTCAGCACCGGTAGCCTGCGAGGTCGCAATGATGTCCTTACAAGCAACACCTACGGGAAAAGAGGAGATGGACGTGGAAAGCAACGCGAGAAAGATGACCGTGAGGGCACGCTGATACTGCCTCATAGGAAATAAATATATAAGAAAAATATATAAAAGTATGCCCCTGGGACAAGGGTTCTATTCGGCCGGTTCTTCCTTGGCTTTCTTCGTTGACTTTTTCGTTGTGGTTTTCTTCTTTGCCGTGGTTTTCGCCTTGGCCGCTTTCTTCTTCGGTTTCACTTCCTCGGAGATAAGCTCCTCTTCCGCTGGTGCTTCTCGTTCCTCTGGCGGGATTTCCTCTTCCGCGGGCGTCTCTTTCGTAAGCTCTGCTTCCGCTGGTTTTTCTGATGCGAGTTCCTCCTCAGCGGGCACCTCGGATTCTTCCTTTGCCGGTGTCTCTGGTGCGGCTACGGGGGCTTCCTCTGGTTTCTCCTCTGGTTTCTCGTCCTCGATGATGACGGTCGGGAGGCGTTTCACCTCGATTTTGTTGACCTCGATGCGTTTCACCGGGTAGTACACCTTGCAGTTCTTGTAGATCTCGCTGCCGATTTTCCCGTCGATGCAGTCTCGTACGAACGAGTTAAGCGTCTTGACTTTACCTTCTTTCGCAATGACGTCTTTCATGACGTTTCTGATGAGCTTCTTCTGGGAGCTTTGGATGCGTTTCTCTGCGATGGCGAACGGCTTCACGGTCACGTAGGCGCCGTCCCTGGTGTCGATGCTAAAGACGCCGTCGACCCTGGACTTGCGCCTGCGGATCATCCTGCGCAGATAATCTGAGGTGAGCTGGGTGCCTTTCAGTTGCGTGTGCGCGGTGTTCTGCTCTATCTTGTCGATGGAGAATAGGAGTTTGATGTGGGATTTCCGGAAGTCGTTGGTCAGGTCTTGCAGGGAGACTTCGCTGACTCTGCCGATGAGGCTCTCTGGTGACTCCGCGAGGGTCTCTGCGACGGGGACGTTGTTGAATAAGGATGGTGCGAGGATCTGGTACCAGTTCTTTGCCTTCCATCGGTCCTTGACTTTTCTTGTGGTCGTGCGTGCACGTGCTTTTGGCATACCTATCACTTACAAATCCTACCGTTGGTTCGTTGTTTCCTACAATAGGATTTTTGCTGTAATGGAGTGCTTATACTTAAAGGCTACTGGTGAGATCCATAACCACGATCTACAACTACACCAGGGATCTTCCACGAAAACACTCCTGTATCCCGATAGAACAAAGATACGAGATATATGACAAGGTACGCAGCGGTATTCCGAAGGCTGAGGTCGCAGCCTCATACAACCGCTCCCTTCGAACGATTCAGACCGTGACCAAGGACATCCCAGGATATCAGGAGTACAGCCGCACAATGGGCGAGGAAGAGAAACGACTGCTGCTACGTCTTCTTCTCCAGGGCTATGTCGTCTCAGACTACTATATATCGACAGCCCGGAATCTGAAACTGCAACTCCCGCTGACGATTCGCGCTGTCCGCATCTCCCACAAAACCATGTTCTATGTGACGGGGAAGGAGAAAGAAGCGATAAAGGGATATCTCGACAGCGTATCGACCCGGATGATCGATCATGGAATGTTGAAAGAGTTATGTCATCTTTTTGGGGTGAAATTATCGGGTTCGGAGGAGGACGAGCTGTTGCATCGTCGTAAATATCTCTGCGTAGTTAATCAACCTCGTCCAACGATTCAGAAGAAAATGGAGGACTTCGGATCGGAGCCGGTATATCGTTTAGAGATCAAGGTCCAAGAGGCGGCAGGTGCTTGAGAGGATGAGGAGTATTCGACGTTTATGAATGTTTTCTTTTTATTGGGCTTTGCACAATAGAATGTGAAAAAGATTGAATTGCACAATAAATACCCATTTTGCACAATAGCCTTTGAGAATTGAAGTTAAAAGAACTTCCACACCGTAATACTTGCTTGGGCACTTTTTCCCGAGGTGTCATATGCTTCCACTGTGATGGTATGTTCGGAAAAAGATAGACTTCTCCACGTCCAACTGTAAGGAGCCTCAGTATCACTGGCCTTCAATTTTCCATCTATTAAGAACTCGACACGGGCGATTCCAAGAGGTTCTTCATGTGCATCTGCTTCGATGGTGATCCGTCCGATAATGATACAGTCGAGGATTGGGAGAATTTTTGTGTTCATGAAGTAAAGACCTTTTCCGGGCTTCGTGATCGTCACCGACGGTGGCACATAGGTGACGGTGACCTGTGCGGTGTCGCTGCTCGTGTTGCCCTCGCTGTCCGTGACAGTGAAGGTCGCGGTGTAGTTACCGATGACGGAGTAGTTATGGGTAGTGGGGTTTTCATTATCGGAGGATGTGCCATCGCCGAAGTCCCAGTGGTATATGTAAGGCGGGGTGCCGCCGAATGCGGCACCCCATAGTTTGAGGGAGTAACCGCAGTAACCATGGTAGGGGCCGTTGGCATCAACAATGATTGGTCCAAGGCCGAAGGCGTAGATGTAGTTGGCATCTTCAAGATTATAACACCCGATGTAGACGGTGCCGTCTGGGCCTATGGCCGGGGATGAGTCTTCTCGTTCGTCTGCTATTTTCATCCGCCATCGTTCTGTACCATTGGAGTTCAATGCGAGGATGTATCCACCTTGTGTCCCATCTCCGATATAATGACCGATATAGATGATGCCGTCATGGGATACGGCAGGGGAGGACCAATGTACCGATCCTCCGATATCGAATGACCATCGAATCGTTCCGTTCGGATTGATTGCATAGTAGTAGCTTTCGCCAACATAGATTGTTCCATCTGGACCGATGGCCGGATTTGACTCTGAGCCATATTTTATGGCAACACGCCAAATTAGGGATCCGTTTAATGGGTTCAGGGCATAGAGGTATCCATCCCATGAGGCCATGTAGACTGTGCCGTCTGCAGCTATGGAGGCTGGACCCATGACATGGTCGCCTGTCAGGTATCGCCAGCGGAGTGTCCCATTGGGGTTCAGAGCATAGATGTTGTTGTCCCATGAGCCAAAGATGATGGTGCCATCAAGGGCGAGAACTGGTGAGGAATAAATATTTTGTCCGACATATCGCCATTTTTCAGTGCCATTAGAGGAGAGTGCGACAACATCGATCATGGTACCGATGTAAATTGTTCCATCCTCGGCAATTACTGGAGAGGAATGAATTATTGAATCGCCACAGTGATGACGCCATTTTAAAGCTCCATTTGGGGAGAATGCATAAAGGTAACAGTCCCAGCAACCGACATAAATAGTTCCGTCAGACGCAATAGCGGGTGTTGAATCAACCCAGGCTCCAACTTTATACCGCCATTTTATCGTTCCATTGGGATAGACAGCGTAAACATAATTGTCCCAAGAACCAAAGTACAGGATTCCGTTATTATCAATAGTAATTCCACCATTAACCATCCCTGTTCCCAGATTCAACCTCCATTTAATGACTGCGGGCATATTCGAAGTATTGTAGGGGCTGAGACTGGTGTGTTTAGTGTCGTGACAGGCCATTGGCCAGGATGAGTTAAGAAGCCCTTTAAAAAAATCCGATTGTTGGGAATTTGTGCCATGATTTATTTGTTCCTTCAATAGTTGAGAGGATGGTTTGAAAGTTGTGTTATATGCTCGTTTTTCAAGTAGTGACGACTGAGACACAATAGTAGTTTGACGGTTGCCCATGGGAACCTCCGGAAGGAATACTAAAGTCCCAAGGGAAAAGACGATGGCAAAACAAATAGCTTCTTGTATGTTCATCGTTGATCTTCCGTTCTACAGATTAAATATAATACAAATATGTATATAAATTTATTTGAACAAACGGGTTTGCACTTTTAATGATGCCTGCACTTTTATTCCTATGTTTGCACTTTTAATCAAGGTTCTACACTTAAATTATTTTATCGCTCCATATCGACTTTTACAAAAAATAAACTGTGCTAATCTTGAATTGCACAACAAATACCTATTTTGCACAATAATCAAATCCCCCTCGTTAATGCTTAAGAGGCGCAAAAAGTCAATTCAGCTATTGATGAAATAAAAGTCGCAGGAATGGAAACGCATGCGGGAATCTTTCTAACAGCCATTCGAAGAACCGGAAATGAGGTTGCTCATAAGCAAGTGGCATCGTGACCGATAACGTCCCCCAGTCGCTCTCCATGAGGTGTTCGTCACGAGCTTTCACTTTAATGGTATACATCCCTTTTTTCTGCCAGATGTGGGATAGTGTGATGGCTTTGCCTGAGGGTGTTGGGGTCGTCCAGTCGTTGGATTTGCCGTCGCCCCAGTCGATGTAGTAGGAGATGTTGTCGTTGTCAGGGTCGGTCGAGGCGATGGTGTAGTCGTGTTTTCTGTGGACTTGGCCGTTTTCATCCCCGGTGATGGATGGTATCGCTGGATTTGTGTCGTTGATTGTTTCGAGGGCGAAGAGGTATGAATGATCAGGTGTAGACCCGGAACCCCAAAAAATACCAGTAATAAAAATGGTACCATTTTCACCAACAACAGGGGAAGAAACAATATCTTCGTTCGCGGCGTGGAATGCCCAACGGAGGGTGCCATTTTTATTTAGAGCATAAAGATTATAATCGTCTGAGGCACAATAGATATTCCCTTGTGCATCAATTGCGGGTGAGGTAAGAATTTCTCCGTTTGTTTCATAATACCAATTGATAGTACCGGTTGGAGATATGCTGTAGATTCGATTAGGACCTTGCGCTCCAACATAGATTGTACCATCATCTGCTATCGCGGGGGTTGATCCCCCTATCCAACCTGTGTAGACTTTCCACTTAAGAGTCCCGTTTGAATACAATGCATACAGGTATCCCGCGGTTCCACCAGCGTAGATTGTCCCATCGTCTGCAATCGATGTCGTGGCGATGCCTTTTTGACCACCAGCATAATATTTCCAATTTAGAGTACCATTTGGGTTAATCGCGTAGAGGTACCCGTCGTTTGAACCAATATAAATCGTGCCATCACCACCGATGGCCGGAGAACAATAGATATAGCCTTGTGCATTGAAAAACCATTTTATTGTTCCATTTGGGTAGACCGCAGCGAGTCTGTTACTGAACGTCGAGGCACAATATATCGTACCATTGTTGTCGATGGCAGGTGATGAATATGCCCATCCGTCCCCGAGGGAAACCCACCATTTTATTGTACCATTTGCATTAATTGCGTAGAGTCTTCCTGCATTTGTCCCAATGTAGATTGTGTTATCTTTTCCGATAGCTGGAGAAGAGAGGGTATCGCCGATATTTGCCCTCCATTTTTCAGTTCCTCCGGGGCTTATCGCGTAGAGGCATAGGTCGTAATCCCCTCCAATATAAATGGTTCCATTACAATCGATAGCAGGTGATGATTCTATCCAGCCTCCCATATAAAATTTCCATTTTTCAGCATACCAATTACCAGTTGAAATATATGAACTCCTTCCGGTGTGACGAATATCATGGCAGTACATTGGCCATGCCGAATTCTGAAAACCATTATTAAGTTCATTAATTCCATCTCGATTGATATCTGAAGTTGTGTAAGTATCAAATGCCTTGATTGGGGTAATAAAGAAAATGACAATATATAAAATTAGAATTATTGTAAATGATGACAATAAGCTTTTTGTATTTTTCATAAAAACCATGGAAATATATGTCTTTCTTATTATTTAAAATTACTTCTGTTATTTCAAATCGATAGGACTACTTTCGCCGACCCCATTATCATCTTAATATATACATTATTATTTCAAAATTTTAGAGGTATTAAATATGAATAAAAAAATTGTAAAGACAATTGGTTTGATGCTAGTTTTAACGATGATCGCTAACTCATTATTTGTAAATGAACATTCAAATAAAGAAACAGTAGCGGCTCGATCCAGTGGAGAAGAAATTCCATTAGACTATTCTTTTATTCATAGTATAGTTCAAGAGCTTTCAAATATCATTTTCAAACCAGGATGTGAAAAAGGTCGATGGTTTGGGACAGATGGAGAACATTTAGCTAAAACTGATATTGTTCAATGGATGACTCAAATGAATCTTTGGACAATAACGAAAAACATCACTAATGAAAGCTCAATTCCATATATCTTGAGTGGTCGTGTCTTTAAATTTAATACTGACCTCCAAGAAACCCATTCATTATTTATCCAAAATTTATCCTCAGATCCAGAACCAATCCTAATAAAAGATTGCTTTTTTTCACCAAGATGGAACGCCACGTTTCCATTCTATTTATTCAATAAAGATAAATTAACGACAACTTTCCAAGAAAACGATTTGAAAGTTTTCCCACGTCCTCATTTAGTCAGTGATAATCTAACTTCTTTTATTATGAACCATCTTGAGTTGCTTATAGACGATATCCTCAAAGGAAATAGTACTGAATCGATATTCTATTTTTTGAATCAATTAGAAGCAGAATATGACTTTCAGCTAGAAGACGTAATGACAAATTCATCTCTTGCAGATGAAAAAATACCAGGCCTTTATGAAGATACTGAAGTCGGATGCGGAGGTTCCAATCCATTCGTCTACATCGCCGAGGACCCAGCCTTCAACCCAGACCCCCAAGAATATTGGGGAGAAGAGTTTTGCCAACGCGTCATCAACCATCTTGGCGAAAATGACCGCGATGTGCTTTATAATTTTTCATCGAAACTTTATAAGTATAAAGAATTGTTTGAAATGTTGTGTTGGAGTTTCAAGCCACGCTTCCAGGGACTCCTTCTCTACGATCACAATGAAGACACTTTCAATGAAGACCGTATCATATACAATGCACGACCCATCATCTACATAAATCGGACAGTAGGCCTCAAAATCAGAAATGATACAGAACATTACAGAATCGACTATACTCTAAATCAGAAGTGGAATGAAAGCATTCAGAGTTCAAATGTCATCGGTCAGATCAACGGAACAAACCATAATAAGAATATCCTGATTGGCTGTCTTTATGACGGAGTTTATAATCAAGCAAGTGCTGATAGTTCGGTCGGGATCGGGATTATGCTTGCCATCGCGAAATACTTTAAAGAAAACGACATAACCCCGATGTACAATTTACGATTTGTCGCTTTCAGCGGTGAAGAAGCAGGCGCCCATGGAGCCTACTCCTACGCGAAACAACATGAATTTGACTCGATCCCCATCGTCATCGATCTGAACCAGTTTGCTTTCATTCAGACAGATCCACCGATGGCATTATGGGTTATTGTGAACCATCAAGCATTCAACTCGACAGTGAGAGCCATTGCGGACGACACAAACTTTCCTGCCCTTGTCAATAATGTTACAGATCTAATAACCAAGGCAACCAATAAGCCTGGAACATCGCTTTACATCAGCGACCACGATCCGTTCTACAACAATAATCATCGGGTTTTCAGCTTCGTCAAAGAAGGCGTCGCCTTCCCACCAGGCCAATGGAGACTCCACCACCGAGATGGCCTCAACCACACTAAAGGCGACACAATGGAGAATCTAGACCCCGCTGAGATCAATGCCACGGCTGATGTTATCCTCAATATCACAAAATATCTAGCGATAAAATCACAAGCATGGTTTGCAGAGGACCCTACAATCACTCTCACGGATACTCATGATCAGGATAATGATCCAGATAGTCTAACGGCAACATTTCCTCTTGGAGCTGATCGTCCTCACGACTATTTAAAGGGGAGAGCTATTCTCATTTCTAAAAACTACCCCATTCTTAAACGCTATATGAATGTCACTGAATTCACATATCAAGATGGAATCATTAAAAGTCTCAAAATCGACCTTCCAAGGAGTGCACCCAAAGATTACTATAATCTTCGGCTTTATCTATACAATTTGACGGGAGAAATTGATAATAGTTATACTCTTTTCGATAATCAATTTGACAATGGCTGTTATTCAAACGATAAATTTATTGACAATAATATTTGGATGGGCCCACCCAACGATCCACCTAACACGCCAGGACAACCCCAAGGCGACACGGAGGTGCACACGAACGAGATTCATACCTACACCACCAGCACCACCGATCCAAACAACGATACTATCTGGTATCAGTGGAAATGGGAGACAAAAATCCTCGGTCAGCCATTAACATATTACACCATGTGGGTCACGGGCGGCCCCTATCAGTCCGGAGCGACCTGTCCCCACATCATCTCTTGGTCTGAAGAAGGCACCTACCATGTCTGGGTCCGCGCAAAAGACAACCTCCTGAATCCGAACGTAATGAGCGGTTGGTCACCCTATCAGACAGTCCACGTCACGAAAGGCGACGGGGGATCCAGCTGGAACACCCAGTTCCTCGACAGCTTCAGTCTCGATACCGTCGCCGTGAATCAGCCGACCTTCTGCGGTGGTTTTAATCAAAACGTCGACCAAGGTGAGCAATCCAGATCGATCGTGAACTGGACGTGGAATTACGGCGACGGAAATGTCAGCTACGGAGAGAATGCGTCACACAGCTACAGCCAGGTCGGGAACTACACCATTCATCTCAGCATTCGCGATGATCACAACAACTACCTGAACTGCTCACAGAACATCACCGTCCTCATTCTCAACGCTGGTTTCCGAATGACCGGGACTTGGCAGCCAGGAAAACAAGTTCGTTTCAACGATACCTCTGCGGGATTATACCCGATTGTGAATTGGACCTGGGATTTCGGCGACGGTAACACCTCCTATTCTAGGAATGCCACCCATAATTACTCCATAGTAGGACGCTATAACGTCACGTTCACCGTCCGCGACAACCACAGCAACACCCATGCTTTCAAACAACCAATCGAGGTTGAACTCACGCCGCCTGAGCTTGCCCAGGTTGTCAATTACCCCAATCCGACAATCAGCGGGACACCAGTCACCATCGCAGTCGACCTCCTAGATAATCAAAGCGGGATCAAGGACGTCAAGGTCAACATCACAACCCCGAACAACGTCTCCATAAACGCGACCATGGTTTCCACGAACCTCACCGAGTATGATTACACCTATACCTACAATGACACCTGGCAGCCGGGTGTCTACAACTACAGCATCTGGGTTGAGGATAACGCCAACAATGTCAACGAAACCACAGGGTTTAACTTCACGATTGATTCTGAGCCCCCGTCCATCGCCACGATAAATGCGTCGCCTATCACGGTCGGCTTTGGTTATAACGTCACGATTGATGCGAACGTCACGGATGATCGCAGCGGGGTGAACAACGTCAGCATCAACATCACGTACCCATCAGGAGCCACTCACGATCCATTGATGATCATCATGAGTCATGTTTCAGGGACGTTGTATCGATATGTCTTTTCTGGCACCTGGTATGCAGGCTGGTATAATTATACGATCATCGCGTACGACAACGCAGGTAACAAAAAAACCAGTATAGTGCATAGTTTCAATGTCTCCGTGAGCACCTTCATGAGTATCGCCACCCTGAAAGACAGTTTCACAGGAAACCAGTGTATCAATATCACGGATCCGCCGAACCCGCCACAGAACCTCACGGTGGTTAGTCGGGGCCTCACCTGGAACACCTTCCAAAACGCGTCCTCTGGTACGAACATCCTGGAAAGCTATCAAGAGCCAGTGAACTACAGGGAGGATAATGGCTCATGGACGCCGATCAACGTCTCCCTTTCCATGCTTACTAGCAATCATCCTGCTTACACCTACGGGTATCGGATTGGGAACAATCATGGGTTGTTCAGCGTGTACTTCAAACCCAATATCCAAAATGATTGGCCGGTCGCGTTCACGTATAATCGATCCACGGATCCAACCATCCATGTGGTGAGGAGTAAGCTTGTGGGTGTCGGGTATGTGGATCCTCAGAGCAATTGGGCGTATCGGTATCTGCAGGCGGTGCAGAGCAGCCAAGGGCAGGCGAATGGCTGTTCTATGGCCTATACGGGTGCGTTCACCGGCACGAATGTCACCTGGAGCTACGGGAACACAGAGCTCAAGGAGGCGATCACGATGAGCAACGCGACAAAGACGGTGCTACAGAATCATCCGCCATCATCCTATGGTCTCCATGATGCAAGCTCGTATCTCGTATTCATCACCAAACTGGATCATCAGAACCTCAATATGTTCAACGATTCAGGGGTGCTCTCTGGGAATGTCACCATCACCGAGGATGGCGTTGATTTCAAGGATGCGCTCGGGTATTTCAAGTGCGCCATGCCGTTAGGCGAAGCTTACTCATTGAACAATGAATCGGTGCGGCAGAAACTGACCTATCGCATTGTACGTTTACACGGAGATACTTACTTGCTTTCTGGGTTGAAGCTCTCTGATTTGAATGCGATGGTGTTCCCGGTGGTGATCGACCCGACGTTAACCCTTTATTCCAGTACGAGCGATGGACGTCTCTGCAACCATAGCACAAATTATCTTAATTCATGGAATGCACTTACAAGCAATGGAATGATTGATGTGACGCATATTGCGATCGGGCAGAGTAAGCAGACCTTGACGTATTATATCTACCGGGGTTTCGTGTTCTTCAACACCTCAGCGTTACCCTCGAACGCGATCATCGATAACGCAACTTTGGGCCTGTACAAGTCGAGCGATTCCTCCACCACCGATTTTCTCATCACCATCCAGAACGGGCAGCCCACCTACCCGCACGACCCACCGCAAACCGGGGATTACAGCAAGACCCACTATTCCGGGAACGGCGGCACGTTAAACACAAGTGGTTTCGGGAACGGGTACAACAACATATCTCTGAACAATGATGGGATCAGTTGGATCAACCGGACCGGATGGACGAAACTGTGCCTTCGCAGCAACAGAGACATCAACGGCACCACCCCCACGGGGAACGAGTATGTCACTGTTTATGCGAGTGAACAGGGGAACGGGTATCAACCGAAGCTAGTCATCGCCTATCGGAATCAGTCTAAGATCAAGAACACCGGGTCAACAGATATCAAGGGATACCTGTTGATACAGGTGCAGTTCCATCCTCCTACTGGTGGCAGTGGTACATGGATCATGGATAACGATACGGTGAATGAGACTTCATCGAGAACCATTACCAGCGGTAGTCAGCTTGGACTTGACACGATCTTCAACGGGAAGATCCGAGTGTCAGATCTGAAGCACGGGACCGGCATCTATCGGGTATATACGGCGTTCAGGGATCCAAATGGGAACATCTTGAAAACAAGCAGTGGGGTTGAGTTGAAGGCCTGGTGGCAGTTCAGCAAAACCTAAATCGCATATGTATCGCAGAAATGATCAGGGATCATCCCTGATTCTCCTTTTTTTATCTATTTTCTTTTTCTTATGATGTCAGGATTAGACGTTCGCTGGAGAAAATCTTTGACTAATTAGTTTTTACTGGTTAGTCGACAAATCTTGGTTAATTAGCCTGACCCAAAGGATGGATAACATCCGAGAGGAAGTGAATACCTGGCAATAATTTCTTCATGGGACGCCTCTATCACAGGCCCAGAGCCACCGTCTATAATATTGATGGGATTACAAGCCGATAGTTCAGTGACCTGTTTTCAAATAGATTTTTATAGCCTTGAATAAATCTTTTTTTTATGTCACGAAGACTGACAAAAAGAACTATCAACAAAATAAGGAGGGAGGTCGTAGGTGGCAAATCCAAGTATCAGGTAGCGAAAGAAATGGGTCTTCTGAATCAGACAGTGCACTACATCACCCGTGATATCCCCAGTAAGAAACCGGGTCGAACAGAAATACGTGGAAAAACACTGGAACTATTGAAGCAAATCGTCCGTGAAGGATATGTAGTTGCAACCAATCACACTAGTTCTCAATTCCGTACACTGCGGAAACATTTTCCTATGATTCAGCGAGCAGAGATCGATCATCAGGTCATTTACTTTTTTAATGATAAAAACAAGATAGCATTACAAGAAATGATTCAACAAAAGCAATCGCATCTCATTAGCTACACCGATCTAGCGCATATGGCTCACATATTTGGCATCTCCTTGTCTCCCCAGGAGAGAAAATCATTCATTGGTAAAAAAGTTACTCAACGTCGTAAGAAACTTCACCGTCCCAGTGGTGATTCCTATCTGGAAAATGCTGATTCCTTGGTAGATTTTTACATACCGGACTTGTGTGAGAACCTTAAGGATAGGCGGTTTCATGAAAAAGGCCGTTCTGACTCATGGAGTAGGTCAAAGAGGTTGAAGGCATGGACAGGGTTTTCAAACGCGCTTCGCTGTTTGGTCGCAAATGAGATGAGGATATCCCCGGTCTGAGGGCAGGCGACTATTTGGTAGATAGTCGTATGAGGCTTCGCCAGTTGGATGAGGCGGAACCGGGGGTCGGTTCTCCCGAGGTACACCGCCCGAAGGAGCGCCATGGCATTGGTAAGATTCAAGGACCCCCATAGCTGTTGTATCCCTTTGCTCAACGCCACATAGTGAACCCACGGTCCCGCCGCTGACATCGAGGTGTTGCCTAGGGGATTCATGCCAAAGATTATGGAGATGAGTGGAAGCAAACGGGGATTGTACCAGGATCGCTGGCTTGCCGCCATGATTGGATCAATGAACATATTTGTCCTTCGAACGACATGGTCGATGCTCCAGAACGGCTGTGTGGACTCCGAGGAGGTGTTCCAGGTTCCGACGTAGAACTTGTTTGCATTCGTCTCCAGCGCGAACCCCTCAGGGATATTCCCGTCAGACAGCACATAATTGTATCCGAGCGTCCGGTTCGGGGTGATGATTGCGATCGCCTCATTCGCGGTCGCGGCGTCATCCAGCACCATCCGCATCCTGAATCCAACCTCGATGCCGTGGTACGTCTCATGGTGCGACCATGAAGAAAGCATCCCGACCATGATGCCGTGGTCGTTCAAGCCGCTCTCACAGTCGACCTCGCCAGCAAACGACGGGGCAAACGACGCGAACCCAACCGTTGGTTTCCTGATGATGACCAGCTGGTTCTCCTGCAGGTACACCCCGGTGAGCGGATCACGGGCGGTAAGTGGGAAATCCGAGCTTCGCGCGTGATAAAGCCTCCCGTCGCTCGTGGCAGGACCCCAAGCGGAAAAACTCGCGCAGTTCAATGCGGTGTACAGTCCGAAATTAAGAATGGAGATGTTCTCAAACGAGACGTTGGCTCCGTCTGCGATCCCCTGCATCTCCTCGAGGTAGGGTTGTGGGAGGAGTGGTTTCATGACGGTCCAGATGGTAAGGAGCGTCTGGTACGGGAATCCTCGCTGGTTGCAGAAGTCGAGGCAGGCGCGGACGTCCTCCTGGACCTCTATCCTAAGGAGAACCCCTTGCTGGTATCCCATCTCATAGGCGGTTCCGTTCAGATGAAGGACGGTGACATTATCCTTGAGTTCTATCCACCCGTGGTGCAGCAAGCGATGGACCGGAACATTCATCATCTGATGAAATGAACAGTCCATTTGGGCTGAAGAAGGCAGTACAAATGCGATGACAAGAAAGCAAGAGAGGATCCCTGTTCGTGTGTGGAACATAATATGCCTCCTTATTCTTTTTAACCGTGTCCCATTTTTTAACGTTTTCTCTCACCAGACTGCGGTGTTCATCGAAAGTCTAAAAAGCGTCGATCACCAGCATCTTGCGTTCGTTTGCCTCCTTAAGGATTGCCTGACGAAGCAGAGGATAATACTCCTTGTCCTCCATAATATTGTGAGCGAAAACCTGCTGCCTCCATCGGTCCTGCTTGAGTGTGTGTTGGAGGTTCTCCCAGATCCCGGGTTTCAGATTGAGCTTGTCGATCCAGAGTTCCGAGACCCCTGACTCCTGGAACACCTCAAGGATGTGGGGGATGTCCTCGACCGCGATGGTCGGGTACACCGG
>DATKKD010000168.1:0-6020 GCA_035543435.1 Thermoplasmatota archaeon | reverse complement strand
AACCGTGCGGTCGTCATGCTATGCAGGGTGTCCGGCGAAAGAATCACGGATTCGTTGACCTTCTCAAAACCGTTAATCACGGATACGTCCGCCTCGACCCAGCCGAGTCGCCTGCCGAGGCTCGACAGCCATTTCGAGTTGGTGTGAATCGTGATGAGGTTCGGATGGTCAACCGGTGACCACGAGAAGCATCGTGGCATGGCTCCAAACCAGAGTGTCTTGTACGCATGGTCGAGCAGCAAGTACCCGCAAGCATCCTGCATAATCTCTAGAGCGCTTTGGAGGAATGTATCAGAAGGGATCTGGCTCGTTGGATTGTCCGGTACCGGGATCACCAGCATCCGCAGGCCCTTCGTGCAATATTCTTTGAGCTGCTCTAGTGAATCCTCAGGGTCTGCGAGGTACGTCCACTCCGTCGGGTCCAAGGCGGGAAGGAAGAGCATTTTGGAACGAGGGAGTGCACATTTCACCGCGTTGCGGTAGTTCGCGTAGGTCGGATCAAGGAACCCGATGGGTTCACCCGGATCGCACACAACGCGCAGCACATCCTGGAACAATTGGGTGGAGGATTGCCCGAGGAGGATGTTACGCGGCTCGAGATTTTTCAGGCCGAAGACATGCTCCTCGAACCTGCAGAGCTGCTCCCGGCAGAGCGAGTCGCCGACGATCGAGCTGTACCTGCCGCTCTGATGAAACAATTGCCTATCCTGGATAATCTCCTCGTATGCTTCGCGGAGTGCCTCAGGTGCGGTATGGTTACTCCAACCACCGCCGAACGAGATCACGTTCGCCGGGTCCAGACCCAAGGCTCGGACGTTGTCATCCTCAGTCATCTTCATGATCGTCTGGATCGGGGAGAGCCCCTGGAGCTCCACCTCCACGAGATGGGAGAGATGACATCGCCGAGAACGCTGACGAGCAGTCATAGGAGGATTGAAGAAAACCGTGTTTCTTTAATCTTTCGAATAGGTCGTGTTGTTGTCAGTATCTTTAATATAGTACAACATATTAATTGCCGACTTCACAAGTGAGGTAGCCATGAAAGATAAAATCGTTCTCATTACTGGCGCGACTTCAGGTCTTGGGAAGGAGACCGCGCTGGCGCTCGCGCGACTTGGCGCGACCATCGTGATGACCACCAGAGACCAGCAGAAAGGTGAACAGACCAGGCAGGAGCTCATCGCGTCGACCCAGAATAAGGCCATCGACGTCATGTTCTGCGATCTTGCGTCGTTCGTCTCCATCAGACAATTCTGCGCTGAGTTCCTCGAGAAGTACAAAGAACTCCACGTGCTCGTCAACAATGCAGGAATCAGCAACTTCCATAGGAAGCTCTCCAAGGATGGCATCGAGGAGACCTTCGCGGTGAACTACCTGGCGCCGTTCCTCATGACAAACCTGCTGCTCGAACGAATCAAGGAGAGCGCGCCGTCGCGCATCGTAAACATTGTCTCAGGGTTTCACTCGGGGACGGTCCAGTTTGATGATTTGGAGTTCACAAAGAATTATTCAGGGTTCAAGGTGTACGGCCACTCCAAAATCGCCTTGATCCTGTTCACCCGTCTGCTGGCACAGAAACTCGAAGGCAGTGGCGTGATCGTCAACTGTGCAAATCCGGGGATGAGCAGGACGAACATCGGACAGGACGCAGGGGCGGTCATGCGCATGTTTTTCAAAATCCTGGCGAAAAACCCGGCGAGAGGAGCGCAGACCGCTGTGTACCTCGCAAGCGACCCCGACCTCACCATCAGCGGCGAGTATTTCGAGAAGAAACAGGTGATGAAAATCAACCCGGAGACCTACGACATGGATGCTGCCAATAAACTGTGGGATATCAGTAAAAAATATGTCGGGCTGTAAGGGCTACTGCTTCTCGGCCTCTTTGAGGTCCCGGTCCATGAGCTCGTCAAGCTCCTTGTCGACGCCTTGCTGGTGGGCGATCTTCTGCATCTCCGCGATGATCTCCTCCCAGAGGACCTGCTGGGCGAGCGCATAGTCCCACAGGTCGAGGCGTTTGGCTCCGTCGCCTTTCTTGAACTCCTCTATGAGCTCTTTCTTGTCATCCTCGTTCATGGGTCACTCCTCCTCGACTATCTTACCTTTCTGCGGATTGGCTGCCTGCGCGATCATCGACATCTCCGCAAGGATCTCCTCCCAGAGTGCTTCTTGCTCGACCGCATAGTACCACATGTCCAGTTTCTTCTGGACGTCCGCTGCCTTGAAGTCTGAAAGGAATGTTTTCTTGTCTTGGTCGTTCACGTCTGATCCCTGCTTGGTAGTAGGGAATAGGTAACGAGTATATATTTTTTTATTGTTTTTTCCTGGAATTACTCTCCGAGGAAAAACATTATTAACCAGCGCTTCTGATATAACCTCTGGAGATTTTTATGGAGAAAGCAACGTTTGCTGCTGGATGCTTCTGGCATGTCGAGGAGGCGTTCCGATGCCTCGAGGGAGTCGAATCTACGAGGGTAGGATACACCGGTGGGACCATGAAAAACCCGACCTACGAGGACGTCTGCACCGACAAGACAGGGCATGCGGAGGCAGTAGAGGTCACCTTTGACCCAACCAAGATCACCTACGACGAGCTGTTGGAGATGTTCTGGGAGATCCATGACCCCACGCAGCTGAACCGTCAGGGGCCTGACCGCGGCACTCAGTACAGGTCCGCGATCTTCTATCACACGCCGGAACAGAAAGCGGCGGCGGAACATTCCAAGCAGAAGCTCGAACAATCCAAACTGTACCGGAAAAAGATTGTCACAGAGATTGCCCCAGCAACCGAGTTCTACCAGGCGGAGGACTACCACCAGCAGTACCTCGAGAAGCAGGGCCTCTCCAGCTGCCCGCGTTGACGGCTCGTTTTTAATAGAGGCTCCATAAAGCTTATGTGATTGTATCTTATTTCTTTCAGTGAGGTAGAAAGGAGTATGACACCAAATAGCCAGAAGAAACTACTGCAGGCTGGGAACATCCTTGCGATGATCATCACCATCATTGTGAATGGTCTTGCTATTATCCTGCCGTTAAACGGAAAAACAACCCAAGAACTTTCAGACGCGCTCCCGAACCTGTTCGTCCCCGCGAACCTCACGTTCTCCATCTGGGGCATCATCTACATCCTCTGGGTCGTCTTTGCGATCTACCAGGCAAGGGACGTGTTCAGGAAAGAGAAAGTGCAGATGCCGTTCCTGTTTCAGATCAGCTGGTTGTTCATCCTCAGTGGCGTCTTCAACTCCGCCTGGATCTTCGCTTGGCAGTACCAGCAGGTCGGCCTGTCGCTCATCATCATGATCGCGCTGCTCTTGACCTTGATTGCGTTGTACGTACGGCTCGAGGTCGGCCGCTCATCCGCGCCGCTCAAGGAGAAGCTCTGCGTGCATCTGCCGTTCAGCGTGTACCTCGGCTGGATCACGGTTGCGACGATCGCGAACGTGACCGCGTACCTCGTTTCCGTGCATTGGGACGGTCTGGGCATCAGCGCTGTGATGTGGACGCAGCTCGTCATCGGCGTCGGTGTGCTCATCACGGTCCTTGCGCTCATCCTGAGGCGTGACATCGCGTACAGCCTCGTGGTCGTCTGGGCACTGCTTGGCATCTACCTCAAACGGTCTGCCCAGGAGTCGCTGAACAGCGATGTTGCGACCACCGCTCTCATCGCTATGGTGATCGTGCTTATCGGAATCATCGCGGCAGCGGTCTGGCTCGCGCTCAAACGAGGGAAGAAACCAGCGCCGGCATAGGTTTTAATAGAACGCACGCGTACCCGCACCCCAGCATGATCAAGGTTCTCTCCTTTGACTTTGACGGAACACTTGTAACGCACGCGTTCGCGGACGCGTTCTGGCTCAAGGGCGTCCCACAATTATACGCACAACGTCACCAAGTCCCCTTTGCAGAAGCTACAACAGTGTTGTTCGCGGAGTACGAAAAGATCGGTGACAACAGGATAGAATGGTACGACCCGGGGTACTGGTTCGACCGTTTCGACCTCCAGAAAGACTGGAAGAAGATGCTCGTCGGTTATAGGAAATACGCCGAAGTCTACCCTGAGGTCCCGCAGGTTCTCAAACGTCTCTCGAAGCAGTACACCCTCATCGTGAGCTCCAACGCGAAGAGGGAGTTCATCGACGTGCAGCTGAAACAGACCAGGCTTGCCGGATGCTTCCAGCGGGTGTTCTCCTCAACCTCGGATTTCCACACCGTCAAGAAAGTCAAGGATTTCTACGAGATGATCACCGCCAACCTCGGTGTCGCCCCGGAGGAGATGACTCATGTCGGTGACCACAAGGACTTCGACTACGAGGAGCCGAGGCGGCATGGCATCATCGCGTACTACCTCGACCGGGATCGGACCTCGAAGGGCGTGTTCACCGTCCACGACCTTGTCGAGTTTGAACAGAAAATCCATGACAAGACACAAAAATAAATGAGATAAAAAGAGAAAAAAAACGAGGCGAGAAAGAAAAAAATTTCTTTCTGCCTAGCTTTTCACCTGATAATCCTTCGGGATCGCCTTCTTGGGCTCTATTTTGTTCTCCCTGGCAAGCCAGCCGAGGGCGATGTAGATGTCCCGCTCGTCAAGCTGCAGCTCATAGGAGAGGTCGTACACATCAATCCTGCCGGTCTTGGTGAGCTTCTTCCATAGCTTCCCGGCGTCAGCCCCGACCTTCTGGGTCAGGTTAGTCTCCCCGAGCTTGTAAATCGCACCGGTCTTGTTGATTTTGTTCTCCCGGGCAAGCCAGCCGATCGCCGTGTAGAACTCGTCGTCCTGTAACTTCGTCGTTTCCTTCAAATCGGTCTCAGGTAGCGGACCGAGGGTGCTGAGCGCTTTCCAGACCTCACCCGCGTTCCGACCAAATTGCTCCACAATATTTTCCATACTCTAACCACCTTTCAAAAAAGGAATAAGGGTGAGAGGTATATTAAAATTATGATGTAATAGGTGAAAGCCAGAGCTTTCAAAGGAAAAAGAACATACTCGGAGCCCCAGGGAGAGCAACAGGGGGGCTGGACCAGATTTTTCTCCATCAGTAATTTATATAAATACAGAAGATATTAACATAGAAGTAAGGAGGAATATGAACACTATGAAGAATGTAGGAATCTTCCTTGTCGTGGGAATCATCATAATCTCTGGTTTTGCCGTAGCCATGCCGAGATCATCACGGCAACAGACATCCCAGAACCCTGCTGGCGACACGTTCCAGGATGAACTGGACCAAGCCCAGACCAGCCCTCAGGGCCCCCCGCTTTCCATCGGAGCAGTGCTCTTGAACGCGACCCATCAAGTGAACCTCTCAGCCGCACAATCCTTCATCCCAAGAAAAGACGTGGTCACCCGCGCGCTCCTCCTTATGGCGAGAAATGCGACCACGACCCACAACTGCACCTGCGACCTCCGCGACAACCTCACCGGTACGACGCTTGAGACCGTGCAGGTCGCACCCGATCAGTTCAAGGTCTATGACCCCACCAACACGACCGGGAATCTCACCTGGGTGGAGTTCGATTTCTACAGCGTCTGGATCACTCCAGGCAGCACCTACTACCTGGTGGTGTACACCGCGAACGTGACCAACAACGTGTACTACTGCGCGGGGAACGGCTCGAACCCCTACAAAGACGGGGCTGCGTATTACTCATTGGACAATGGCCAAACCTGGCAGAACCTGACGGACGGCGACGCCTGCTTCCAGACCTATGGCGCACAAGAAACAAACCTTTCGGTCACCGCAAGCAAAGGCCTGTTTGGACCCATGTTCACCATTCGAAACACTGGGAACCACACCGCGGGAGGCGTGACCAGCAACGTCACCGTGACCGGCGGCATTCTTGGCCTCATCCACCTCTTCACCTATAACTACTACGAAGATCTTCCACAGAACAATCAAAAGTACATCCACACCCCTATCCCCTTCGGGTTCGGACCCGTGACGATCACAGAGACCGTGTCAGGGGTCAACGTGAAAGAACAGGTGGTCCGTGTGAACGCGACCGTGATCATCTTCATCATG
>DATKKD010000167.1:0-5197 GCA_035543435.1 Thermoplasmatota archaeon | reverse complement strand
ACCGAGGTGTTCAAATCCAACGTCCTCCCTGAGAAAGTCTGACCGTCAAAGCTATTTCTTCTTGGTCTTTTTGAGCACGTTGTCGATACGGGCCCTAAGCTCCTTGATCTCGATGGGTTTTTTTATGTAATCATCGGCGATTAGAGTCCCTGCATGCTCAGCGAACTCATCAGTCCGCGCGGTGAGAAAGATGATGGGAATGTCTTTCCACCGGGGATTGGCTCGCAACCGATCAAACACCTCCCAGCCGTTCATCTTCGGCATCATGATGTCAAGCAGGATCACGTCAGGGATCTCTTTGTTCCGTAAGAGCTCGATGCATTTCTCGCCGCTTTCTGCGGGGATGATGGTGTACTCTTTCCCAAACAGATTCTTAAACGATACTTTAACGTAGAAAATCTGGTCTTTTTCGTCATCGACCAACATGATTTTTTTCATGCGTTCTCCTGTGCTCGCCTGATGTATCAGGGAGGCCTTTAATATTTATTTCTTCTGTTTTGTGAAGACAGACGCCGTAGGGAGGGTGAAGAACACGGTAGTACCCTGCCTGGGGCCTGGGCTTTCCACCCAGATGCTTCCTCCGTGCTTTTCAACGATTCGCTTGCATATCGACATACCAAGTCCCGTGCTTTGGATGTCGTGCCTCGCGGAATCCGCCTTATAAAACTCATCGAAGATTTGGTTGAGCTCCTCTTTTGTCATCCCGATACCGGTGTCCGCTATGGAGACCTTCACCATGTCGTCTGTGGGTTCTGCTTTGACGGTGATCGTGCAGCCATCTTCAGAGTATTTCACTGAGTTTTCGAGTATGTTCGTCAGGAGCTCCTCGAGCCGTAAACGGTCAGCCGCTACCTTCAGTGAAGGGCTGATGGTGTTGGAGATCCGGACTTTTTTTTCATCGAACAGTATTTTCTTGTTGTTGATGATTTGATTGATTTCTTTGGACAGGTTCAGGGTCTCCATGGAAAATTTCGTGTTCGGGGAGTTGAGCACCGCGAGGTCAAGGGTCTTCACTACCAGATTCTTCATGTAATCCGCGTTGCGATGCAACACGGTGAGCATCTCTTTTTTCGCTGCATCGTTCTCCTGATCCTCAAGGAGAGGAAGCAGATTGATGAGGGGGCCTAACGGATTTTTCAGATCATGGCCGAGTTGATTGATGAACTCGTCTTTTTGCTTGAGGAGTGTCTCCACCTCTTGTGTCCGCTTTTGCACACGTTGCTCGAGTTCCTTATTAAGGACGTTGAGTTCCTCTCGTGCGGTCGTGAGGTCCTTATTGATCTGCACGAGGCGGTGCGTTTTTTCCTCAAGCTCTTTCGTACGTTCTGCAACCAGCTTCTCGAGGTTTTTACTGTATCCCTCGAGATTATCCCTGGAGACCTTGAGATCAGCGCTCATCGTGTTGAAGGCAGTCGCAAGCTCCCCGATTTCATCCTTCGCTTTGACGTTCACCTTGTAACCAAGCGTTCCGCTGCTCATGGTCCGAACGCCTTTGGTGAGTTCCCCGATCGGTGATGACACGAAATGATTGAAAAGGAAATAGATCAACACAAAGGACACGATGATGAAGATACCCGAGTACATGGATATCGTGACAATCATCTCTTGGTTCATCGCATCGAGATTCGCAAGCGAGTACACGTACCTCACCGAGTACTCATGGCCACCCCCGGTCTCGAAATAGGGTTGCATGATGTCGATGCGCCGTGTTGTTTCGTTCAGAAGGACGGTCGCGGTTGGATCCCCAGCGCTCTGCATTAAGGTAGCATTCGTAAGGAAGCGTTCTCCGTTGGCGTGCTCATCGTATTTTCCTTCTTGTATCTCGGCGGAGTCGAAGAGTATCTTCCCGTTCACATCCACGACCTGCATTCCAATGAGGTTTGTGTTGAGTTTCATAAGCTCGTCCATGACCGCGGTGAATCGATAGAAACCGGAATCAAAGTACAACACATAGTTGTCCATCACATACGCGACGGAGAGACTGGAGAACGAGGTGGCTGTGTTGACGATGGTTTCTTTCGCTGCTTTTGATTCTCGATCAATGATCAACAAGGAGCTAGTAAGGAACACCACGAGAAGAATGACTAAGAGCGGGAGGATGACCTTGATTTTGACACTGTTGAATCTCTTCATGACATCTTTCGCCAACAACGATGTATTTCGCCTCCGTTATTTAACAGTAATTTCCTCGACAATGGTCATGAGGTCCGATCGTGGGCTCCACACGATATAATTACCGATGCCGATGTTACAGACACTACTGTACAATGGGATGCAGGCGACATCATCCATCGCGACCTTGAAACCGTCCTGCATGAGCTGTTTGCGTTCTTTCGGGTACATAGTGCGTGCGACCTCCTGGCCAAACTGATCAACGGTCTGATTCGCGTACGAGCCGAAGTTATAGGATCCTCTGCCGAGCGGGTCCTGCTCAGAGCGGAGGAGATAATCGAAGATCTCCCCGCCGTCTCCTGTCGCTGGGATCCAGCCAAGCACGTAAATAGAGCAGTTTCCACTGTACAACTTCGCATAGTAATCGTCAGTGGATAGCAAGTTGATTTTTATCGTGAGTATGCGGGAGAGTTGTGCGGCTATCTCGTTGGAGATCTGGAACTGGGTAGTCCAGCTTTCAGGGCAATCCAGGGTGAGATTAAACCCGTGCTCATACCCGGCCTCTCGGAGGAGTTGTCGGGAGAGGTTGAGATCATAAGATAATCGTTTGATTTCTGGGTTGTACCCAAAAATCAGGGGAGACAGGAACTGTGAGGCGGGTTCCGCTGAAGCTGGTAATAACGCAAGGATTCTTGTGATGTTTATGGCATGGTACATCGCCTCCCTCACCCGCACATCAGTTAATGGGTTCTTCTGCTCGGGGAATGCACTGCTATGTTCCCTGAAGTCAAAACCAAGGTACCACACGGTCGGATTGGACACCTTCTTTAAGATAGCCCCGGGGGTGTTCACGATTGTTTTCACATCAGCGAGTGCGACATGCTCGAGGATATCGAGGTTTTTAGAAAGAAACGCGTTTCTCAGGGCGTCGCTGGAATGGTTGATTTTGAAAACGACTTTCTGTATGTCCGGATGACCCAGGACATAGTGATCGAAGCGGATCATGGTGATGTGGTCATCAGGTACGTACTCCTGGAGTTGATACGCACCAGTGCCGATAGGCCACTGCTTTGTGGTCTCTGTCTGGTATCGTTGGGAAGCGATCGGGATGCCGGCCAGCTTATTCAACAGGACGGGACAGGGATGGTACGTCTCAATATCAACCGTGTGGTTGTCGACTATCCTTACTTCTTCGATGTCGGTGATCAAATCCCGCAAGACATTGCTCTTGTTTTCCTTGATGAGGTCAAGCGTGTATTTCACATCATCTGCGGTGAAGGGGTATCCGTTGTGGAAGGTGACATCCTGCCTCAGGAAGAACCGCCAGGTCCGGTTATCAGGGTTGTTCCAGGATTTCGCTAACCGGGGGACGAGTCGGAAGCTATTGTCAAACCAAACCAAGGAGCTGAAAAGATTGAAGTTGATTTCCAACGTACTTGTGTCATAGCTATCGATCCAGGGGAAGAACCCGTGCGGACCCTCCTCGATGCCAATCGTCAGCAGCTCCCTTTTCTCCTGGTTGCTTTGATTTGCCTGGTTGATGCATCCTGAATAGCTGACGCAGAGAAGAAGAAGTACGATGACCACGGCGAGTATCTGTTTCATGAGCTCCCTAACAACACGGGTTGCGTTGTCTCGAATGTCAATAGATGTATCCCTTCATATTTCTTACGTCCATCCTTGGATTAAAAAGTATGCTCTATTTTTTTGTACAAAATCCTACTATTTCGTCAAAAACATACTTTTTGGACAAATAAAGGATGATATATGCATATAAAAAAAAGAAAAAAAAGGATAAGGGCCCTTGCTTAGCCGAGCAGGCTGTGCAAGAGCTGGAAAATGTGCGGGAAACGGTCCGCGAGCCACTGCAGGAACACGAGCAGTGGATGATTGCCCTGGTACGAGTTCGTCAGGGGCATCTGCACCGGTAACGGGTCTGACCAGTCG
Source organism: Thermoplasmatota archaeon (assembly GCA_035543435.1). Lineage (GTDB taxonomy): Archaea > Thermoplasmatota > E2 > DHVEG-1 > DHVEG-1 > SM1-50. Next base: position 1,138 of record DATKKD010000167.1, on the reverse strand, counting down.
CTCGTCTTCCCATGGGTGTCCTTCGCCATCACTTTGATTGAGTACGACCCTTGCTTGGACCAGGTGTGAGTTGCGGAACCGGTCGCGCCGGAATTATAGGGTCCGACCCAGCCGCTGGTGGTGTTATCACCCCAGCTGAACATGAGATAGACCTGGTCGTTGTCAGGATCGGTTGTCGAGGACGTGTAAATGTATGAATTCCCTGCCACCCCAGAGGGTGGGCCTGATGGGGTCGCCGGCTTCGCGGGCGGGTTGGACGGCTCCTGGATGACCAGGGTTGGGTCGCCGAACGGCTCCCACTCCTCCACGGTCTTGTAATCCGCATCCTCCATGCTGGCTTTGATGTAGCGCTGGAGTGCATGGTACCACATCTCACCAAAGGTGTTCGCTCCGTCGGTCTTGTACCCTTTGTATGTGTCAATTCCCATGAGGCCGATAAGCCCCTGGACGTCCCCTGTGCCGGTATAGCTATACCCGATGCCGGTCGCACCGAACGCGGCTATGGCGCCACCGTTCGTGTCCGCAAGGAATTGGAAGTTGAAGGTACTATCAGACGTATCGAACTCTGCAGTGTCGCATGCCTCCACGGTCACGATAGGTAGCATATCGCCATTGGATAGGCTTGAGACATCACTGACCCAGAAGCCTTGGAGCGGAGTCGGCACCCAATGATTGAAATCAGTATGTGGATGGGTCGCCCAGATGTCTGGTGCCCCATGACCATGGAAGTCAACGAACCCGCATCCGTCATTGATGGTGCTTTTAATGTTGGCGGAGCCCGTGGGAGTGTACCCTGTCAATGCCCCGTTGGACACCCAGAGATCGATTGGGTTGAAACCGGTCATGAGATCAGCGACCTTCTGGTTCGCGTACTCACCTTCATTGATGTCACCATTATCTTCGAATGAATCACCGCCGCAGAGTACAAGGTTCGGGAACCAGCTCTGCTGATACCCGGGGTTGTTCTCATAAGTGATAATCTTATTCACGACGGTGTTGACCTGTGTACCGCTGGTCGCAGGAATCCTTGCCAAGTACACATCCGGGTGGAGATCCACAGAATCGGTCATCCCGTACCAGTTGTATTCCCCGAAGATGTTGTTGTTGTTCGAGTCCCAGCTGCAGAACTGGCTGGTTT
>DATKKD010000166.1:0-3602 GCA_035543435.1 Thermoplasmatota archaeon | reverse complement strand
ACTCACGGGATTACAAAAGACCCAAAAAAATTACATAGAAACGAAGGAGGCTGGTATTACGAGATGCAGGAACTCGGTTACAACTATCGGCTCACCGATCTCCAGTGCGCCCTCGGGATAAGCCAGTGCAAGAAGCTCGATCGTTTCATTGAACGGAGACGCGAAATAGTACAGCGGTACAACGATGCATTCAAGGATCTCCCAGAAATAGTAACCCCCTTCGAGAAAAAGGATGTAAAATCCGCGTACCATATCTATGTGATCCAACTACAGCTTGAAAAACTCCGAGCCGACCGGAATACAATTTTTAATGCGCTGCGGGCTGAAAACATCGGCGTTCAGGTCCATTACATCCCGATTCACTACCAACCTTATTACCAGCAAAACGTTAAATACAGAAAAGGCGATTTTCCTTACGCGGAACGATATTACGAGAGGGCGATAACACTCCCGTTGTTTCCGAGGATGGCGGATCAAGACATCGAGGATGTTATCGAGGCGGTGCGGAAGATAATCGGGTACTATCGTCACGCATAAATAGGATGGGATGCGATAGAGTGCAAGAACATGTTATCATAGATGAGAAGACACAAGATGATATTTTTTTCGACACCGAGGGGGATGCCTGGTTCAACAGGAATTCGAAAGTGCTAGGGACTGACTTCGAAAATGATTTCCCCTTGAAGCTCATCGACCTGTTCAACCTTAAGCCTACAAAAGTTCTCGATGTTGGTGCTGCGAACGGGTATCGGTTGGCTGAGATATCACGTCGGTTTGGGTCGGGTGTCTATGTTGCTATTGAACCGTCGCATGAGGCAATCATGGACGGTCAAAGGAGATTTCCTTTCATCGAATTCCGACGTGGCTTAATGAATGATCTCCCGTTGCAGGAGGATGAGGTTTTTGACCTTGTGATCGTCAATTTCGTCTTCCATTGGATTTCACGTGATAAATTGTTACGCTCCGTCTCGGAGCTTGACAGAGCGATTGAAGACGGCGGCTATCTCATCCTTGGTGATTTCCTCCCGGATACACCGACAAGAGTGAAATATCATCATCTTCCGAATCAAGAGGTGTACACCTATAAGCAGAGTTATGCAGATATCTTTCTTTCCTCAGGTTTGTATACACTCGTCGCCCAATTAACCTTTGATCATGACCTCCATGAGTTCAACCCCGAGATAGGAGGGGAAAGCCGCGGGGTGTGCTCAGTGCTACGGAAGAATAAAGAGAATTTATATGTCACGAAGACATTTCAGAAGAACCCGTGACTCGTAGTCACAGGGGGACTTCCATGAAACTTCTCATGATTGGTTGTGGATCCATTGGTGAACGGCATATAAAAAATTTAGTTACACTCGCTGCTGGCACTATCATTGCTGCTGATACGAACCCCGACCGCCTTAGTTACATCAAAGAAAAATATTTCCTCGAGGGGTTTGACGACATTGATGAAGCATTCGGAGCCCATCCTGATGTTGCACTTATTTGCACGCCGCCTCCTTTGCATATTCCCCTGGCGACGAAAGCGGTTGATCACGGATGCCATGTGTTTATCGAAAAACCGCTCTCTGACGCCCTTACCCATGTGGACGGGTTTCTTGCAAATGCGAAAAAGAAGCAGCGCGTGGTATTTGTGGGATACAATCTCCGGTTCCAGAAAGGAGTCCGGCTTATGAAGCAGCTCCTTGAGGAAGGGACGTTGGGAAAAACGGTGTCAGTGCGTGCGGAATTTGGTCAGTATCTCCCCGATTGGAGGCCTTCCCAAGATTACACGAAGAGTTATACTGCTCAGCAACGCATGGGCGGGGGCATCATCCTTGACGGCTCCCATGAGATCGACTATGTTCGCTGGCTCACCGGGGAAATCACGGAAGTGGCCTGCTTCGCTGACACCTTGGGGCCGTTGAAGGTCGATGTGGAGGACACCGCTGAGATTCTCCTCAAAACTGACAGCAATGTGATCGCGGAAATACATCTTGATTTTCTTCAACGTGTGTATTCACGAACGTGTAAAATTATCGGGACCCAAGGCACTCTTCTTTGGGACTACTCGGAGCAGGTCGTCAAACTCTATTCTGCTGCAAAACAACAATGGCAAACTTACCCCGTACAGGCTGAACCGAACGAGATGTACCTCGAGGAGATGAAGCATTTTCTTGGTTGCGTCAACGGAAAAGAAACACCACTCGTGGACGGATTGACGGCAAAGAAAGTACTCGAAATTGCCTTAGAAGCAAAAAAATCTGCGAAAACCGGCAAGGCGATACACCTGTGAGCAACATTGTTGGAATTATTCAAGCACGAACAGATTCGACACGGCTTCCGAACAAAGTACTCGAAGAAATCGAAGGCAAACCCGTCATCCTGCATGTCATCGAACGAACACAGCACGCAAGCTTACTCAATGGCATCGTCCTTGCGACCACGACGCGAGCAGTAGACACACCCCTTGCGGATCTTGTCCGTGCGCACGGCATCCCGGTGTTCCGTGGTGACTGCGATGATGTTCTCGATCGATATTACCAGGCGGCGACCCGGTTCCATGCAGAGGTGATTGTGCGTATCACAGGGGATTGTCCTTTGATTGACCCGCATATCATCGATCTGGTCATTCAGATGTTCTTACAGCACCACTACGATTATGTGACCAACACACTTCAGCCCACGTACCCAGATGGTCTGGACGTCGAAGCCTTCTCCTATAAGGCGCTTACCAAAGCATGGAAGGAGGCGGCCCTTCCCTCAGAACGAGAGCACGTGACCGTTTACATCAGGAAGCATCCAGAGAAATTCAAGCAGCATGATGTGAAAAACCCTATCGACCTCTCAAGCTATCGCTGGACCGTCGATAATCAAGAGGACCTCGAGTTTGTCCGTGAAATATATAAAAGACTCTATTCAAAGGAAAAGATATTTTATATGGAGGATATTCTCACCCTCTTGAAAGAACACCCTGAGCTCAAGAAACTCAACGCAGGGATTCAAAGGAACGAGGGGTATCTTCGTTCGTTAAAACATGATAAGAAAGTCAAAAGGTGAAAGAACATGATAACCGTAAAGGAATCACACGTGAAAAAATCATTAGACCTGTGGAAACACGCCGAAGACATCATCATGGACGGCACCCAACTTTACAGCAAAATGGCATCCGTGGGGGTCAAAGGAGTGTCTCCTGTGTTCTTCGTCAAAGCCGATGGCGTCTACGCCTGGGATTACGAGGGAAACAAATACATCGATTACACCATGGGTCTGGGCCCTTGCTTCGTCGGGTACAATCACCCGAAGGTAAAGAAAGCGATACAGAAGCAACTCGAGATCGGGACGATATTCTCCTTACCGAATCCTCTGGAGATTACAGCAGCCGAAACTCTGATTGATATCATCCCCTGCGCGGAGATGGTGCGATTTTTGAAGACAGGGTCGGAGGCGACCCAGGCAGCGGTTCGAATCGCTAGGGCGTACACCGGTCGAGAAAAAGTCATCAAGGGACATTATCATGGTTGGCACGAGTGGTGTCTTGCGGATACCACTAAAAACGGTGGGATTCCCCGTGTATATAAAGACACCGTGTTCGAGGTCAAATACAACGACATCGACAC
>DATKKD010000165.1:0-3140 GCA_035543435.1 Thermoplasmatota archaeon | reverse complement strand
CTTACCGCCTTGAACACCTGATTCGCTCAAATATTCATCTGACAGTATGACTGTTCTATCTTCTTCCGATTTCTTTTTATCCGTAACCTTTACCCCCGATTGTAGATTCGTAATTATTTCTTCCTTAAAAACATATCCTCCCTTGGGGAATGCATTGACATGGTTTTTTTGGTGCAAAAAAAATCTCTTTGAAGATTACTTAGTCCGGAGGAAGCAACTGAAGAAGATAATTTTGATATGTGTCATCTTGGTTATCTCTTTATTATTCGTCGGTGCGGCTCAAGGGAAAAAGGGAATGGCTACGCTTCATTTTTATCTAGATGTACATGATAATAATATTTTTGATAAAAATGAGCCAAGCCCGCCATGGTTCATTATTTGCTTGGGAACTGAGCATACTCATTTAGGCGCTCATGCGAACAGACTCAAGTTTATCGGAAGTAGTGGTGATGCTATTTGGTGCGGGGTGCCCCCATGATAAAGGATTCTGACCCGCAACGCACCCCTAAGAGCATACCAGCACTTAGGTCACCAATCGGCTGATAGAATCCCACTTTTAAAGGAACTTCCACACCGTCATGCTCTCTTGTGCATATTTCCCCGAAGTATCGTAGGCAGTCGCTGTCAGGGTGTGTTTGGAAAACGACAGGCTCTTCCATGTCCAGGTGTATGGGGCTTGTACGTCAGTGGCTTTCAGGCTGCCATCGATTAAGAACTCAACACGGGCAATCGATGAATATCCCGATGTTACGTTGGCGATCACCTCGATTCGCCCGATGATGACAGGAACCGGAAAAGAAAAAAGTCTTTGATCAAGTAAATAGACTGCTTTTTGAGGCTTCTCAATGGTGACGTGGATGTACGGAAGGGTCAGGAAGGTGCGATCAGTTCCATTGTTCATCGTTTGACCGTTCGATGCAACCGCACGATAATGATAGAGCGTCTCAGGAAGCAGTCCGGTCACTGTCTCTGAAAAATTATCCCCAGCGGTCTTCGTCTGATCAGCTGTGAAATTCCCATACGCCATGGTTGTTCCGTACTCGAAGTAAACGCTACAAGGTCCTCCTCCGTCATGGACGAGCAGACCATGGAGCGTGGCTTCCGTGGGACTAACGGAGGAGGCGTCACCGGTGACGACCTTGATGCCTGTGTTTTTATGAATGCCGCAGTCGGCGACCTTGGGGAAGTCCTCATGGTCCGTTCCTGCCCATCCTCGGGTGCAGAACTGGTAGTATCCAGTTCCGTTTGGGAAGGTGAATGTCCATCCCCAGGGAGGACTATTATCCGTCTCATACTCGTACCAGCTTGAGGGGTGCGAGAGGTTGACCGTGAGATTCAGCGCGAAAAAAGAATTCATAGTGTAGTCAAGGAAAAACCCGCGATCATGAGGCATGTCAAGCCATTGCATATGCGGGGCCTCAACGAGAGACGGGTCTTGGTAAATCCCTGAAAGATACATGTTTTTGGGGTCCTTGATGTTGTAGAAATCCACCTGGTGCGTTGTCACGCCATATTTATAATGCCGGATGGCAGCCCAATCCCAGGTGTAAAAATCCAGTTGCCATTCACCATTGGAGGTAATGGTGACGCTCCCGATTTGCACCCAATTCAAGGGGTCGGAGTAATCGTAGGCGATGAGAGTACAGACCTCTGAGTTTGGATTCGCTGGATCGTAGTATGTTCTCGCCGCGTACACCGTGTGGTTCTTTGTGTCAAAACAGTGTAAGACTTCCGAATAATGGTTTCCCATATTGAAGAGAGGTTCCACAAACGTCGGGTTTGCGAGATCCGATACATCCCAGATTTCAGGGGTGTTGTTTGTCCCAGTGTTTGGATCGATGAGCAAGTAAGTCCCGTCCTCAAAGAAAAATGGGTTCCAGGGAAACGGGTTCTTGGTTGTAAACTGTGAGATGCTGATGATGTTGGTTGGATCTGATGCATCAAGGATAACCACAGAGCCGGGGTTGCTCATTTTGGTTGCGGCGACGATGAGATGCCCTGCACTGTTGATGAAATAATCAAGATAGCTGAAATAAGTACCTCCAGAGCCTATGCTGTAGCTGTCGAGTCGCACTGGTGTCTCAGAGAGATTACATCGAATCGTAGAGAGATAGAAAGGGCCTGCTCCTCCACCAACCAGGGCTATGTTCCCGTAATTGATGCCACCATATGACCAGTTGTCGAGTACTTTGACATCATGCACATTCCAAAGGTATTGCGAATCAGTAAGATACGTTTCTTTGACGAGGTTCCACTGCTTGGAGACGTTCCAAATCATCAAGGTGTTTGAGTACAAGCCTGCGATAAACATCCTCTGGTTCTTCTCATCAAACCAGAGCCGTTGCGGGTAATCGAGTTGTCCATCATCCTGGATTGTTTTCGCGTCCGAAAGCGCTGTGTCGAGGTAGTCTCCACCAGGGTCCCAGTGGCTGAGGTTATTTGCACTGTATCGATAGTACAACGTGATATTATTCGCCCCGTCGGCTCCAAGGACTGATATGTTTAGGCTCTCGTTATAGAACTCGTAAGGCTCATAGTAAATTGCTCGTGTATCCAATCTCTCGTCATTAAAGAAATTCGATTGTTCGAACTGCTGTAGTTTCACGGCCCTCTGCATCCTTCCATTGAATAACAGAGAATCATCCAACGCAGATGATTTTACCGATCGATATCCAACAGCGCTACTCAACGAACCAAGAACAAGAAGAACAACAGCACAGCTACTTACCTTAATCAGTGGATATTTGTTCATATGCTTTCCCCCACAAGTACAATTTTTATATCATGGCTTCCCTTTAAAAATATATCCTCAGTGTTTTTTATAATCCCAAGATGTACCTGAGGATAGGAAATGCGTCGGGGAACCGCTCGAACAACCAAGAAAGGAACCGGAAATGCGGTGGCGCGTACGAGAGAGGCATGGAGACCAACAGGGTGGTCCAATCGCTCTCGACACCGTAGAGATCCTTCGCCTGGGCCTTAATGAGGTAGGATCCTTTGGTAGTCCATGTGTGTGATTGATTGACTGCCAGTCCCGATGGGTACGGCCCTATCCAGCTGCCGTTCGTGTGATCCCCCCAATCGATGAGGTAGGAGATGTTGTCGTCGTCCGGATCCATCGCCTCAAAGGAATAAGGATA
>DATKKD010000164.1:0-6805 GCA_035543435.1 Thermoplasmatota archaeon | reverse complement strand
TTAAACACTTTTTTTGCACCTAAAGAAACCACCGTCTTCTCCGTTTGTTTTCTATCGATATCAAGAATTTTTACTTCAATTTCTTTCATCAAAAACGATATACATTGTGATGATTATTAATATTGTCAGATGCGATAGGATCATAAATTTTTTTTTGAGTAAATAATTTTAAACAGCGTCCCTTCATTTGAGCGAGCAGGATTTACACCTCACCTATATATCCATATATAGAAATCGTAGACTATATTGATAACTATTATATGTATAGGGGGAATGCTTTTTCTATAGATACATCAAAAAAACAAAGAATGAAATGAATGTAATGAACATATAAGACCAGAATCTCCTGAGTTGAATATGAACATGGAAACAAGAAAAGTCCAAATCACCGGAAAATCAACCTACATCATCTCCTTACCAAAAACATGGGTCAACAAAGTGAAAATAAAAAATGGAGATAGCGTCATTTTAATTCCACGTTCCGACGGCACATTACTCATTAATCCAAAACTTGACGAAAATAAAGAGATTACGACAAATATCATAAACATTGAATCACGTGATATGGAGATGCTTTTTCGGAAGTTCATCGGTGCCTATCTTGCTGGGTTCGATATCATTGAAATGAATAGCACGGAAAAATTATCCCCAACGGTTCGACAGAATATCAGGCAGATGACCCAGAACGTGATCGGCCCTGAAATTATCGATGAAACGATGAACTCTGTCAAAGTTAAGGATTTATTGGACTCAAGTGACCTCTCGCTCGTACAAGGTCTGAAACGGATGTACGTCATCACCCGTGGGATGCATCGAGATGCGATTATTGCCTTGCAAGAGCAGGACGTTGAACTTGCTGAAGACGTTGAATCTAGGGACAATGAGGTCGATAAATTTTATTGGATGATCGCAAAACAATACAATCTTGTGATGAATGACATGTTTTTTGCTGATAAAATGGGTGTCAAAGCACAGGAGGTGCTTGGGTATCTGTTGGTTGCCCGCTCCATTGAACGGATCGCTGATCATGCGAAAAAACTTGCAAGTAACACCAAGCATATCACCGGAAAAATCGAAATCATCGCAAAGATTGTTGAAGCAAGCGAAGCGATCATGAAAGAATTTGATGAGGCAATGAACGCATTTAATCGGAATAAATTTGAGCATGCAAATGACGTCGTCAACAAGGCGCGAGCTTTAGGGAAAATAACCCAAGAACTCACCCAAGAAATTTTCTCCCTGAAACTCCCTGCAATGACAATCGTGTCTCTTGCATACATCATTGATAGTCTCGAACGGACACGAGCATACATTTTAGATATCGCTGAAACAGCGATTAACCATCAGTTCATTACCACAATTCTTGTTGAAAAACCATAAAAATAAGAGAAGAGAAAAGGTTTGAAATATCTTTTTTTATTTTCCAAAAAATGGCGAGTTCTTTTGTATATAAAAAATCAGCGGGTTTTATATTCTCATACTCGATGTGAAAATGGAATTGTTCGGGGTAGGTATACAACAAAGTAAGTGAAATCGCTGTGGTTTCAATGGGAATTCTCTCGTGGCTCATCCCCCAGGAAAAACATTTTTTCGACATGATTGAGCAACAAAGTAACAACGTCCTTGCCGGTGTCGATGCCCTTGTGGTGATGCTTGAGGATTATAACGATATCGACACAAAACGTAAAAAAATCAAACAGATAGAAAACGAGGGGGACAAGATGGTCCATGACATCTTCGCGGAGCTCAACAAGACGTTCATCACCCTGATCGACCGCGAGGATATCTCAAAACTCACCAGCGCTCTCGACGACATCCTCGACAATTTGTAAGCGGTCTCCGAACGACTGGTAATCTACGACATCAAGAATCCACCAGCCTACATGGTCGAGTTTGCCAAGACGCTACGAAAGGCCGCGTTCAACGTGAATGAAGGTATCAGTCTACTGCGAAATTTTAAGGAAGCGAAGCAAATCCAAAGGTTCTGCCGTGAGGTTAACACGTTGGAAAATGAGGGGGATAAACTCTTACGAAACGCAACCGCTGAGTTGTTCAATAAAAAAGATCCTATTGAGATCATTAAAACGAAAGAGCTGTACGATGACATGGAAGCGGCGATCGACCGGTGTGAGGATGTCGCTGATGTCATCGGCGACATCCTGGTGAAGTACACCTAGGAAGGGGAGCATGGCGGTCTCGCTGCTCTTGGTTGTTGTCATCATTTTTATTGCGTTAGTTTTTGATTTCACGAATGGATTCCATGATTCAGCGAATGCCATCGCAACGGTAGTGTCCACGAAGGTGTTGACCCCTCGGCAGGCGGTCGGGTTCGCAGCGTTTTTCAATTTCGTCGCAGCCTTCGGGTTTGGAGTCGCGGTCGCAAGCACCATCAGTAAAATCATACAACTTAAGGTAGTCTCCACAGAGATTGTACCTGTGATTGTCCTTGGAGGTCTTATCGGGGCAATCAGCTGGAACATCATCACCTGGTTTCTCGGGCTACCGACCTCGTCGTCGCATGCCCTTATAGGAGGATTAATGGGTTCAGGGCTCTCCGCTGCGGGGGTTGCCGCCATCAAGTTCGAACCTGTGCAGCTCGCTGCCATCTTCATGGTGGTCTCGCCCCTTATCGGACTGTGCTGCGGTTTTTTAGTCATGGTCCTTGTCCTCTGGGTATGCCGGCGAAGCTCCGGGCGAAGGTCGACCGGTACTTCAAGCGGCTGCAGCTGTTTTCCGCGGGGATCTACAGCTTTAGTCATGGGACAAACGATGCGCAAAAAACCATGGGGATCATCACCCCGCTCCTCTTTAGCATCGGCTATTTCAGCACCAGTGTCGACCCGAACAACCTACCTGTCCTCATCTGGGTGATTCTCTCAGCGCACGCTGCGATTGCGCTCGGGACGCTCGCGGGCGGCTGGCGGATCGTCAAGACCATGGGGCATAAGATCACCAAACTACGACCGGTGCATGGATTCGCCGCTGATACAGGGGGTGCCGTCACCATCATAGGTGCTTCGCTAGCTGGGATTCCTGTAAGTACGACCCATGTGATCTGTTCCTCCATCATGGGTGTGGGCGCGACCAAACGCCTGAGTGCGGTCCGCTGGGGGATCGCAAGGAACATCGTCTGGGTCTGGATTCTCACGATCCCCATCAGCGCGTTGATTGGATATGCGGCGTTTTACTTCCTGCATCTATTTTTATAAATGAATGAATGCTATTAGGTACAACACAAAATAGGATCGTGAGATCTTATGGGGTATCGCAAAAAAACCTGGCAGGAGAAACTCGCGGATAAGCAAGGGTTGCCGAAGGTGCTGAAACTTCAGAAGAACTACCCTTGCTACAACGCCGTCCATAAGATGGGTGTCGAGGAAGGCGAGCCAGTTGTACTGGTAAACCCTAGTGAGGTTGTTGACTTGATGAAGCGGGTGCCGAAGGGGAAACTGATTACCATTGTTGAGATCTGCAACACCATCGCGCGGAAGCACCAGGTCAAAGGCTGCTGTTCCCTCACCACGGGCATCTTTATCATGACCGCGGCAAACGCGGCAGAAGAGGCGGCCCGGGCAGGGAAAACACTGAAGATCCCCTATTGGCGTACCTTAAAGGCGGACGGGATGCTCAATGAGAAGTATCCTGGTGGTGTCACTGCGCAGAAAAAGTTGCTCGAAGCTGAAGGATTCACGGTGATCCAAAAAGGGAAAAAATCCATTGTGAAGGATTTCAGCAAGTACCTCATGTCAATGTCGATATGAAGCACTTCAGGTAATACGGACAATAGATTCTGCGCTCCTGATTTTCTGCTTTGGCTTGAGGGGGAGGATTTTTAAGGGATGTTCCAATGGTAGGTGACAATGACTCTCTCCTTCTTCCTAAAAACACTCAAGCAAAAACGACTGATATTGCCTCCTTTGAGTGGTTACACCGACTATCCATATCGGACAATCCTTGCCCGATTCCATCCGCCGTTTCTCATCACCGAAATGGCGAACGCTCGAGCGGTGGTGTCGAACAACAGACGAACCAAGGAAATCCTGCGCATCGCAGACGGTCCCCATCAGAACGGCGTCCAGCTGATCGGCGGCGATCCCGTCTCTATGAAGAAAGCGGCGGTGATAGTCCAGGACCTCGGCTTTGACTACCTCGACATCAACATGGGGTGTACGGTCCGGAGAGTCGTCTCACGAGGGGAGGGCGTGTCCCTCATGAAACAAGAGGCACGTGCCTGCGAGATCGTCTCTGGTATCGCGTCCGCGGTGTCGGTGCCGATCACCTGCAAATTACGTTTAGGGACGACTCGGCAGCATGTCAATGTGCTGTCGCTTTCGAAGAAACTGGTTGACGCTGGTGCGGTCGCTCTCACGATCCACGGACGGACCGGGGAAAAAAAATTCGGGATCCCCGTCGATTTCTCTATGGTCAAAGAAGTCGCTGCACAGCTCTCGGCTCCCGTGGTCGCGAACGGCGGCATCAACACGGGAGAGGATGCGATGCAGATTCTGCGGTCGACTGGTGCCACTGCAATCATGCCGGGACGGGCGCTTATCGGGAACCCCTGGCTTATCATTGACATAGAGCACGCTTTTACGCACAAGCCTTTTGCACCCCCAAGTCTCACTGAGAAAAAAGAGATCTGCCAGGAGCATCTACAGGAACTCATCGATTTCTATGGGGAACGCTCCGCGGTTCATAAAATGCGAAGCATTGTCCCCCATTATTTTTCCTCCTGCTTGTTTCTCAAACAGCTGAAACGAGACGTCCATCGCGCCGAATCTGCACAGGATATTTTGCACCTCTTATCGCGTCTGACCGAGCAAGGTCATCAGATGCAATACGACCCGATTGTATCATGATGCAAGATACTCTTCCTTAGGAGATTTTTTGTTCCTAGCTATGAAATGAAAAAATCATATATACTGCTGTATGATACCCTTGTGGATTCATCAACCGGGGAGATAGCGTATGGAACAACTGAAACTTGTACAAAGAGTCAGACCTATCCTTGGACTATCAAAGACCGACCTTGCCATTATTTCGTCCCTTTCCTACGATCAGAAGCTTTTAGTCTCAGAGATCGCATCGCAAACCCACCGCTCGAAACGACACATCTGCGACCGTCTCTCTCTCCTCCTTGAAAAGGGACTTCTGGAACGAGAACTGCACATCCTTCATAACAAACGCGTCGCGTACCGGTACTCGCTCTCATCCACCGACAGGATTACTGAACGCCTCCGCGAGCATCTCCTCCAAGCCCTCTCAGACTTGGACACTGTCTAATCCATGAGGTGACCACCATACCAAAGATTGTGTTAACCGCCGACCGCACCCTTCTGTCGGACTACAACCGGCATATCTTTCTAGGATTCGCCGCGTGCGCACCGAAGTTCATCCCGGGTTGGTTGTACACCAAGATTTTCTGCCCACCCATCGAGGAAGACGGGTACCAGGTAAAATTCGGGCATTGCGGGCAACGAAAAATCGAGGCAGCGCTCTTGAACGACGGGTTCGATGAGCAGGACATCGCGCTCGTGCCTCCTCGACATCTCGCTGAGGCGATTACCGAGGACACCAAAGTACTGGGGGTAACCACCCATGACCCGCTCGGGCTCGGGCCTGCGTCAACGACCTTTAGCGACTTGGTGAACAAGGAGACCTACACCGCGTATTATTTCCGAACCCTCATGGCGAATAAGGCGATCTGGAAGAATCGATTGAAGGTCATCGCTGGGGGGTCTGGCGCGTGGCAGCTGACCGATGAACGCATTATGGCGAAGTTCGGCATCGACTGCGTCATGATCGGCGAAGGTGAGATCACCGCGGTCGAGCTTATCAAGAAAGCCTTGAACGGAGAGCCACTGCCGATGATTGCCGAAGGGGCGGTGGTTCCGCTGGACCAGATTCCGCTGGTGCGAAAACCGACCATCAACGGCATCATCGAGATCACCCGCGGATGCGGCAGGGGATGCAAGTTCTGCAACCCGACCATGTTGAACTTCCGGAGCCAGCCCCTCGAGCGTATCCTTGAGGAGGTGCGTCTGAATCTCAACGGCGGGACCGATGGGGTGATCTTCCATGGGGAGGATTTCCTGCGTTATAAGACGAAAGGGTTCGTCCCGAACGAAAAAGAAGTGATGCGTTTATTCACGGAAACCAAGAAACTCACCGGCAGAATCCAGGTCAGCCATTTCGCGCACGCATCCGCGGCCGCGAACCCTGGGCTTATCAGGTCGATTTCAGAACTCATGGACGCGGGTTCCAAGGATTGCCCGTTCATGAGCGGTCAATGCGGCATCGAGACAGGGTCCGCCCGGATGGTGGAGCGGCACATGAAAGGGAAAGCCCGGCCCTTCAAACCAGAGGAATGGTACGAGATGATCGTACAGTCCCATGGGCTACTTCGTGAGAACCACTGGGTCCCCTGCGACACCATGATCATGGGATTACCCGGTGAAAAGGTTGAGGATGTCCGTGATTCGATCGATCTTGTCCATGATCTCTCCGAGTTCAAATCCTTCATCATCCCCTTGTTTTTCATCCCGATCGGAAGCCTGAAGAACGATCGATTTTTCCGCACGAAAGACATGTTGCCGGAGCATTGGGTGCTGCTCGCCGCCTGCATCAGACACAGCCTCAAGTGGGCGTACGTGCTCGCCCGGGAGAACCGGTCGACGAAGGAGATGAAACTCTGGAAAAACCTCGCGCTCAAAGGGATCATCCGGGTCATGGACTGGCGGCTCGACAAGTACCTGAAGCTGATGGAGGAAGGCATCAACCCCATGACCGTTGAATGAACACGTGC
>DATKKD010000163.1:0-1439 GCA_035543435.1 Thermoplasmatota archaeon | reverse complement strand
TTCCTCCGCGGCATCGCGATCATCATGATGGTCATTTACCACATCATGTTCGACGTGGTCTTTCTCAACATCTCCTACATCGACCTCTCGTCGATCCCGGTTCTCTTGTTCCTCTATCCTATCGGTACGATGTTCCTCCTGCTCGTCGGCGTGTCCCTCACCTTGAGCTATTCACGAACAGAAGGAACGCTATCCTCATGGGAACGACAAAGGAAATTCATCATACGAGGCTTGTACATTTTCGGTGGTGGGCTGCTGGTCACACTCGGGACATGGCTGTACCTTAAGCAAGGGTACGTGATTTTCGGTGTGCTCCACTGCATCGGCGTCTCCACGATCCTTGTATACCCCTTGATCAAACAACGCGTCTATCCTCTTATCCTCGGAATCCTTTGCGTCCTCATCGGCGTGTTCTTGCAACTTACAGTTGTCGTCGACTTTCCCTGGCTGCTCTGGCTCGGCCTCATCCCCAACAACTTCTATACCGTCGACTATTTCCCGCTGCTCCCCTGGTTAGGGGTCATCCTCATCGGCATCTTCCTTGGGAACCGTCTGTATCAGAACAACCAGCGGCGTTTCAGGATCAAAGACCTCTCCCAAATGGTAGTGGTGCGTGGGATGTGTTTCCTCGGACGGCACTCACTTCTCATCTACCTGCTGCACCAACCGATCATCGTGGCCTTACTCACCCTGTTCTTCTAAACGATTCACCCATCGTTTAATCCGGCTGATCGTGGTGATGAGATGCACCTTCTTCGTGTCCTCCAGGGTCTTGAAATCCCGCAGCATCCAGAACACATGGTCCGCGACCTCCACTGCAGACTGCCGCTGTTCATACTGCTCATAGAGTTCGATGAACCGCAGGATCTGTTGCTTGATATCCACTGGATTTTTATTAAACACCCATGGGCGATGCTGCGCTTCGCGTCCGATCATAGCAAGATCGCAGCTGGTTTTTTGTAACAATGACACACCATCCTCAAGGCTTTTGACATCACCGTTCGCGATCACCGGGATATGGAGCTTCTGTTTGATCTGTTTCATGATCGTCCAGTTGACCTTGCCTGCGTACTGCTGGTCCGCGGTCCGTCCATGGACGCAGACCGCCTTGGCCCCTGTCTCTTCAACGAGTTGCGCCACCGTAACCCCGTTGATATGCTGGTTGTCCCACCCTATACGAATCTTTGCGGAAATAGGCTTGTCTGTGGTTGTCACCATCGCTGCCAACAATTTCTGGAGCTTCGGCAGGTCCCTGAGCAGCTCCGAGCCTGCTCCTTTCGCACAGTAGTCCTCCTCGGTGCATCCGACGTTCAGGTCGATGATATCGGCGAACTCCTCGATCGCACGAACTGCTGTCGCTAAGATGGATTCATTGCTGCCGACAAGCTGGACGGTCACAGGACGCTCCATATCCTGGATGTTCAGAAAACGCCTAACGT
>DATKKD010000162.1:0-2289 GCA_035543435.1 Thermoplasmatota archaeon | reverse complement strand
TGTACAAGCCTCGGGGTCCCTCTCGAGGATATGCTGTTGAGCCACACGTATTTATTTGTCTGTCCCGCGGACGTACCACAGAGTTTTAAGATTATTTGCAGTGTTGATCAACCACCCAACACCCCGAGTAACCCGAATCCTTCTAACCAATCGACCGATGTTCTCCTCAACACTGATTTGAGTTGGACTGGTGGCGATCCTGACTCAGGTGATACCGTCACCTATGATGTGTTTTTTGGGACGAGCACCTCTCCTCCCAAGGTCGCCTCGAACATCTCCGCCACCTCCTATGATCCTGGCACCATGGAGTATTTCACGAGGTACTATTGGAGGATAATCGCATGGGATAACCATGACATGTCGGCGAAAGGACCGCTGTGGTGGTTCATCACCGAGCAGAATAAACCACCCGAGCTCGGGTCCCCTACGCCATCCAATGGTTCCACGAATCAGCCGTTGAGCCTCACCTGGAGCATCCCGATCAGTGACCCCGAGGGTGATACGTTCTCCTGGACGATCCAATGCAGTAACGGCCAACAAAATAGTGGAACCGGTGCATCGAACGGGACGAAATCCCTTGCATTAACGGGTCTCGCGCCCTCGACAACCTATAAGGTGTGGGTGAACGCGACCGACCCAGGCGGCAGCGGCCTTTTTACCAGGGGATGGTACAAGTTCACCACTAAAGCGGATCAACCTCCGGTGTTCGGTTCCCCGAACCCATCGAACGGGTCCACCAATAATCCTCGGAGCTTCACCTGGAGTATCCCTATCAATGATTCAGAAGGAGACACGTTCTCATGGTCGATACAGTGTAGCAACGGGCAGACGAACGGTGGGTCCGGGGCGACGAACGGGACGAAATCCCTTGCGTTGTCCGGCCTTGCGTATTCGACCACCTATAAGGTGTGGGTGAACGCGACGGACCCCGGTGGAAGCGGCCGGTATACGAGGAAGTGGTACACCTTCACGACGAAGGCAAGCCAACCGCCGGTATTCGGGACGCCATCGCCTGCCAATGGTTCCACTGGTAATCCTCTCAGCTTCTCATGGAGCATCTCCATCAGTGACCCTGAGGGGGACAGCATTGATTGGACGATCCAGTGCAGCAATGGTCAGACCTCGGGGGCGACCGATGATTCCAATGGCACGAAATCCCTATCCCTTTCGGGCCTCGCTTATAATACTATGTACAAAGTTTGGGTGAACGCGACGGACCCTGACGGGAGCGGACTATACACCAAGAAATGGTATGTTTTTACCACGACGACGAAACCGAATCAACCACCCAACGTCCCTAGTAATCCGGATCCTTACAATGGATCCGTCAACGTGAATGTCACCACAGCTCTGAGTTGGACAGGGGGTGACCCTGATCAGGGTGATAGCGTGACGTATGATGTGTACTTCGGCACGACCAACCCACCAGCGTTGGTCCATTCCAATCAATCGACCACCTCCTATGATCCTCCTGGTTCGCTTCAATATCTTACGAAATACTATTGGCGTGTTGTCGCCTGGGACGATCATGGCGCATCAACTCAGGGTCCCCTCTGGGATTTCACAACAGAAGTACAATTAGATAATACGCCCCCCACGATGACCTTGTCACAGCCGCAATCAGGGATCCTATACCTTAATATCGCGGATAAAATCCTCCTCAGGTTCCCGTTCATTATGACCGTGGTCATCGGGAAAATCAACGTCATGGTTGCCGCCTCCGACACGCAGTCGGGGGTGAACAGAGTCGAGTTCTGGGTGGACGATGTGTGCAAATGCACCGATGATACCGCCCCGTATAACTGGACCTGGTCAGAGATAGGACTCTTCCAGCGGACACTTAAGGTGGTCGCGTACGACAACGCGGGTAATCAGAATTCCGTTTCTCTCATACTTTGGAAAATACAGTTACGCTAAATCATTATGATCGGTCGAAAGGAACAAGGGCATCGTAGACGTAGTGGTTCCTGCTACACCCTTAAAAGCATCGTCAGTCAGGAAGGAACCCTAGGGCAAAAGATAAAGACATTTGAACCTAGCCGTCAGAATCGCGGGAGAGAACGTTTAAACTAAAGGTAATACGGACTAAACTGGTAACAAGTGTTCAATTTCATCGAAAGATCATCATAAAAATCATTTCATCACGCGGCTCTTATTCCAAAAAACGCACTACCCGTGATCTACGAAAGAGCGTAGGAGTAACCCCACGTGTCAATGGTGGTCTTGAAGTACCGATAGATCTTGTGCTTCAGCTCGTCATCGAGGACGTACTTGTGGGTCTTGACATTG
>DATKKD010000161.1:0-1846 GCA_035543435.1 Thermoplasmatota archaeon | reverse complement strand
AGCCGGGTCAGCTGAACTTCCGCCATCTCTGGAAAGCGGTGGTACAGCCAGGCTCCCACCATAAAATCCAGCACCGCATCCCCGAGGAACTCGAGGCGCTCATTATCCTCGACAGCATCTTTATGCTCATTGAAGTATGACCGGTGAGTCAGTGCCCGCGTCAACAACCCCATGTTATTAAAAGTCAAGCCGGTTCGTCTCGAAAAATCCAATGGGGATTCTTCCGGCAGGCCATTCCCTGTGGAAATATCCATTTCTCGTCTCCACGAACTCAGGGAACGTCAAACGCCCTGTCTGTGCCGGGTATCTGGCGGTCCATTAGTTCTGCACCATGTAGTATATTAATTTTCTGATTAATTATAAGCGAAAAATAGGGGAAAAATAATGCTTTTCATCGAAGTAGAACAAATGTCATATTCATCAGCGGTAATTACTCACCACCTAGTGGAATGGGAAGAGAAGGTGAACCAAAGAGAGCTTGGATTGCATCAAAAGCACGAACTCCAGCCAATTCAGCCGTATCAATGACCGATGACAACGCTGCATAGGTATTGGTGCCCCAATGGGAGCGAAAGCCATTTGTTACCTTACGATGCACAACGGAGTGACGCAAGGCTCGTTCAGCGACATTATTGGTCGGCTCGACATCGTTTCGATGCAAGAACACAAACAGACATGCACGATATTTCAAATAACGACGCTGTAATTTCTGAGCTTCAGGTGGAGCTAAGTCTTGGTGCAGCAGGCGATCACAATTACGCTCAATATGAGCCACTTGTTTGTCAAACTGTGCAGGAGACATCTGGCCACGTTGGCGATGAACTTGGATGGCATGTTGAAATAGCTTTCGCAGGGCGTGGGCCCAGGTCAAATGAGGTTGAGCATCCAAAACATGCTGCAGGGCGCGCAATTGATGGGCCATACACAACTGTTTTTGCCTGGCAGGGGCTTTCATCTGTCCCCCATAACAATCGCTCACCCATACCTCCACCGGTAAGTCGTTCATGACGTCCCGGATCACTTTCGCGCTTCGATCACGACGGATCACATGCAAGACACTCGTCAGAGTGCAAAAAACCCATTCCCACGCATTGGCTCCGTTTATCCGATTGGTGGTCTCATCACAATGAACCACCTGGCTTTGGCGAATGCTGTCCTGGATCTGGACGGTCTTGCTCATCGCCCACTTTCCAGCCCGTTTCATGATCTCATCGATCCCACCCTGGCTGATCTCAACCTGATGCAGGTCGAGCAATGCTTTTTGAGTGCGGGCATAGCTCATGTGCTGCTCCTGGCGGTAATACACCACCGTCGCTTCCAGCCTGCTTCCAAACGCACGGTTCATCTCCAACCCCGCAGGTGGTTCTTCAACTTGAGACGCACCACACTCAGGACAGGTCACGCGATACTGCCGCACTTCAATCACCTGGGCAGGTGCTTGGGGCAGCTCGGTGATCTGGTTCACATTAATCAAACGACCCACTTCACTGCTCAGGTCGGTGTGACATTGACAACATGACTTCGCACGTAACTCAATGGTGTGATCTGGTTGTGCCACAAACTTACGCTCATGTTTTTCGTGCCCATTAGGTGGTCCATGCCGATGCCTTCGTCGTCCGGATGGCAAGTTTCCTTTTTGATCACGCGATGGTGGTTGAGAGGAGTTCTTTGATGAAGTTGGTGGTTTTTGGTTTTTCTCAATTTTTAATTTCAATGCTTCTATCTCATCTTGAAGCACCAAAATCAGCTGGATCAATTCTTCTTTCGAAAATGACTCGAGTTCTGTTTTACCCACACGCGCATCTTATCAGAAAAAGTTTAAATCGCGTAGGGGTGAGTAATTACT
>DATKKD010000160.1:0-1312 GCA_035543435.1 Thermoplasmatota archaeon | reverse complement strand
AGGCCCCTGGTCAAGCGTGTAGTAGGTGTGGTTGACACCACTACCGGTTCCCTCAGGAAGGTCATAGGAGGTGAGCCATACGGTCACGGACTCGCTCGTGTACCAACCGTTCAATCCTTGGGTTCCCGTGATGTTTTTCACCAAAGTGACGGGAGCCACTTCATCCTGGCCGATATAACGGACCGCCCAGTTGCCAAGAAGAGGGCTATACGAAGGGTTGGTTCTTGTGAAATGAGCACGGAGACGTATCGGGTCCGCGTTGAGCGACTGGAGGGACTGTCCAGGGCTGATTCCTTGGATGAGCACCGTGTCGCCCGCGCCGTTCATCACGTCGAAGGAGATGGTCCCCTGGAAACTCGCGTTGAAATCATACCAGGAAAGTAGGTTCTCAGGGTCAATGACAATGGAGGTGACCTGCGCGTTCAGTATGAGCTCTTTTTCATCCCCGATGGTTGTCGTGACCTCATCCCCACCTGGAATGTTCAAATGCCAAAGGTTCCCGAAGCAGTCAGGCATATCGTTCCACGGGTACGGATAATCGACGCGGATGTCCTCCCAGCCGACGAAAATCTTCCCGTTTCCCACCCCCATATCAGCCCAACCTGCTTTGGCAGCGGTGCTTGCAGACAATTGAACGTCTTCCGGGAAGACCTCCCCATTCGATGAGACCAGTTTTCCCCAGATGAGACCATAGTCATTGGTGGCCGATTTGCTGTTGAATGAGACGAAGAACGAGGAAGAAAGGTAGGGAACAATGCAGGTTCTGACGAAGTTCCCTGATTTAATCTCAAACGTGTCCACCACGACATTCCCTGATGTGTCGAAGATCTTGGCCCAGACGTTTCCCCACCAATTATCCTGGCTGATGTCGCCGTTATTCCAGGTAACAAGGTAGCGTTGTGTCTGCTGGCAAAATTCGACGCAGGGAAAATTATAATCGATATTATCACTGCCGGTGGCAATCGTGAGCGTGTTGCCTACCTGGTTGAGATCCTTATCAAAAATCCTTGCCTCGACGCTGAACGGGCCGACGTCCGCCGTGATGCCGCTTTCGTAGACAAGCATGTATTGCTGGTGGATCGGGTCGAACGCGAGCCATGGTTCACATTGATTGTTCGCTTCACTGTTCGTCAGGTCGACTTGG
This sequence comes from Thermoplasmatota archaeon, assembly GCA_035543435.1. Classification (GTDB taxonomy): domain Archaea; phylum Thermoplasmatota; class E2; order DHVEG-1; family DHVEG-1; genus SM1-50. The sequence continues at coordinate 168 of DATKKD010000160.1, read as the reverse complement.
CTGCCAACGGTATTACCATTGGAATCATAGAGCTGGCCCCACACGTCATAGCTATTGTACCCGGCGCGTGCGTCCTCCCAAGCGACGCAGAACCGATTGTTCACGGAGTCGAATTGCACGTTGGGATCCGCCTGGCAATGGGCGGCGTTGCAGACGTCGATGACGTTC
>DATKKD010000159.1:0-8274 GCA_035543435.1 Thermoplasmatota archaeon | reverse complement strand
AGAATATCGCACGGCACCGGTTTTGTGCCTTTCATCAGTCGCGTGTCGACCACGTTCAGATCACCTGTGAAGAGGAGCCGTTTTGGTCCGGAAAGCTCGAACATCGTCGACCCTGGGATATGCCCTGCGGAGTGGAACCGGACGACGTACTCATCACCGAGGTTCTGTTTACTCCCAAGATCAACCATAGAGAAACTCCGTTCTGCTTCCTTGACATCCGCGTTATCGAATGGGACCGAGTACCCATCCATTTGCGCTATCTTCACCGTGTCTTTCTGCAGAAGGTTGCTCACCACCGCGGTCGGCTCGGTTGCGAGAATGGTCTGGTTCGCCTGGGAACACAACCACGGGATCATCCCACAGTGATCCAGATGGGAATGGGACAGAAACATGAGGTCAACTGGCGGCGGCGGGAGTGGAAACGACGGTGGTTTCCCGGGAGACATCCCGTAATCGAACAGGAACCGCATGTCCTCGAGTTCGAGCACCATCGCAAGGTTCCCGATTTCATCGCTGCCACCAAGAAATTGGCAGGTAATCGTAGGAATCATTGATATCAAACCTTTATGGTCAAGCCCTCCTAAAGAAAAAAGAGGTTGATTAACTTTTGGTCATCTCTCCAGAGGTTTTACAATAAGCGTTGTCTCTTCTTTATCGACGATTTCAACTTTTGTATTTGGTTCAATCACAACATCGGATTTCGCTTGCCAGTATTCCCCCTGGAATCGCACAAACCCAGGTTTCTCAGGGGTTATTCGTTCGATGGTCACTGCTTTCTCACCGACGAGCCTGCCCAAGGTCGGTTGTTTCCTTCTGATCTGGATGACCTTGTACACCAGGAATGCAAAGAATATTGCGAACAGTGCGACGACGACGATGATGATAAGCTCAGCTTCGTCCATGTACCCACTTGATATCAGCCATTTTCGCGTTGGATAGCTTGGGATGAGAAATACCGCACCTAGGATCAGGCAGATGATTCCGCCGATACCGACGGCGCCAAACCCAGGGATGACGAATATTTCTATGATAAGCAGTAGTGCGCCGATAATTATAAAGATTATGGCAAGGGTCGACACGTTAAACCCAAGTCCAACGAGCGCAAGCAAAATAGCGATGATGCCGAACACCTCAGCCCCATGCCCGGGCGTCGCCAGGCCAACAATCAAAGCAAACACGCCAAGGACCAACAGCAAAATAGTCAGGATCGGGTTTGAAATGATTTTATAAAGCACGATTGAAAGTGGCACGGAAAACGAAACCTGCTCCGCCCCTTTCGTATGCAAGGTGACCATCCCAGATGCGGTCGTGATATTTCTTCCATCGACCTCATCGAGCAACTGGCTTACAGAAGATGCGACAAACTCGATCACACCGTCATTTTTTGCAACGGTCGCATTGACGTTCTTGTTGTCGGTGATGAATTCCTTCGCGAGCGTTTGGTTCCGTCCGTACAACGACGCCCGCTCCTGGATCCATGCGACGAGTGCGTTGATGACCTTTGAGTCGTTAATGACTTGCGTACCGATGATCGTCGTCTCCACTGGTTGACACGAACCGATGACCGTATGATCAGCCATCGCTGCAAACGGGGTGCTCATGAGAATGAAGGTCCCTGCGGACCATGCAGCGGCACCACTCGGGGACACGTACCCGATAACGGGAATTTGACTATTTTTCATCAGGTCCGCGATTTGGAACGTCTCGTCAAGCCCACCGCCCGGGGTATCCAAAAGGAAGACCACTGCTTGCATGTTTTCTGACTGTGCTTGTTTCAAGCTGTCGGAAACGATGCTGACCGTGGATTGGTCGATGGTCCCATTGATCTCCACAAGAAGCACACTGGATTGCTGCGCTGGTACAACACCTGGTATAACAAGAAGGAGGAAAAAGAAAAAAATAAGAAGAGACGTTATTTGTTTCATTGTTCTACTTTTCTGTTGACTGCTTTCGCAATCCCAGCCATGCTCCCGATTTCACCGCCCGGAACAACAATAAGGTTTTTCTCTCGAGCGATTTCCGTAAGCGTCTGTAATTCTCTCAGTCGCAGCGCAATCGGTGTTTTTTCATATAGTTTTGCTGCTTCTGTCATTTTCTCGGATGCCAGAAGCTCTCCTTCTGCCATGATGATCCGTGAGCGTTTCTCTCGTTCTGCCTCTGCTTGTTTCGCGATCGCCCGCAACATTTCCTCAGGAAGTGACACGTCCCTGATGGTGACCGCCGTGACTTTTATACCCCAGGGGTCAGTGCCGGTATCAAGGATTGTTTGTATGCTTTTGTTCAGTTCTTCTCGCTGTGCGAGTAGGTCATCAAGGTTCTTCTGGCCGACGATGTCTCGCAGTGTCGTCTGCGCAAGGAGGCTTGTCGCCATATCGTATCGCTGTACTTCGACGATTGCTTTTTGAGCATCCATGATTCTGAAATAGACGACCGCGTCGACGTCCACGGTGACGTTGTCATGCGTGATGATGCGCTGCTTTGGAACATCGATGACACGCGTACGCAGGTCCATGCGGATGGGTCGGTCAATGATGGGTATGATGAGCACCAGGCCAGGTCCTTTGATGCCAAGAAGTCTTCCAAGCCTGAAAATGACGATGCGCTGATACTCAGGCATGATCCGTATTGCTGCTGCGAGGAACGCGATCAGGAATATGATGATAATAAAGACGATTATTAGTATCGTTGTCATGTCCATACTTTCATCCTCGTAGGTCGACAAAGTCCTTTATCTTCTTAAGTGTTTCTGTAACAGAAAAACTAAGGGGGAGATGAAAGAGGGGTGAAACGATATGATTAAAAAGGATGTGTCTATTTGCTGTGCCCTTGATGGGGAGAAAAACCTATGGCTGAGATCCAAGGGGTGAAGGCACGAGAGATTCTAGATTCCCGGGGCAACCCAACCGTCGAGGTCGATGTGGTGACCGAACAGGGCGTGTTCCGCGCGATGACACCGAGTGGTGCGAGCGCTGGTCAGCATGAGGCGCTTGAGTTACGTGACGGAGACAAGGCACGCTACCTTGGAAAAGGGGTCCTTAAAGCTGTCAATAATGTGAACAAAAAGATTGCACCGAAATTGATCGGGATTGATTGTCGTCATCAACAGAAAATCGATGCCATCATGCTGAAACTGGATGGTACCAACAACAAGGAGAAGCTTGGTGCGAATGCGATTTTGCCTGTCTCTATGGCCGTGACCAAAGCTGGCGCCGCCGCTGCCGGTGTGCCATTGTACATGTATGTTGGAGAGTTGTTTGGTGTGATTCCATCGCGCCTGCCTGTTCCGATGTGCAATGTAATCAACGGCGGGAAGCATGCGGGCCAGGAGAACTCGATTCAGGAACACATGCTCATGCCGACCGGGGCGAAGAGCTTCTCGGCCGGAATCAGGATGGTGTCCGAAAGTTACCATCATCTTGCAAAACTGCTGGAAAACAAGTTCGGAGCGGGAGGAATACTCATTGGTGATGAGGGTGGGTTTGCGCCCGCACAGATCGTCGATGTCAATGAACGTCTCGAACTGATGCTTCAGGCTGTCGAGAACGCCGGCTACGCCGGGAAGATAAAGATTGCACTTGACCCTGCATCCAGCGAGTTCTTCTATGACGGGACCTATAAGATTGGTGACCAGTCCTTTTCTGGCGGGCAGATGGTTGATTTCTACGTAGACCTCTGCAATCGGTACCCAATTGTAAGTATCGAGGACGGTCTTGCGGAGGACGATTGGGACTCCTGGGTCGAGATGACCAGGAAGCTTGGTTCCACCGTGCAAATCGTTGGCGATGACCTGTTCGTGACCAACACCCAGCGGATCAAGAAAGGTATCGATCTGGAGGCAGCAAACTCGGTGCTCATCAAGCTTAACCAGATCGGGTCGGTAACGGAGACGCTCGAGGCGATCAAGATGGCGCAGGACGAGGGCTGGACCGCGGTGGTGAGCCACCGGAGCGGTGAGACCGAGGATTGCTTCATCGCTGACCTTGTGGTCGGGACGAGCGCCGGGCAGATTAAGACCGGTGCGCCAGCTCGTAGCGACCGGAACGCGAAGTACAATCAGCTGCTGCGCATTGAAGAGGAACTCGGGGAGAAGGCAGAGTACCTCGGTGTTGACTTCAGGGAGCTTGCTTAACGAAGCATAAACATTTTTATCTAAGTGATGATACACCCTTTGGAGGCTTTGTATGAAAATACTTATCACTGATAAAACAGAAAATGAGGTTATTCAGCAGTTGAAGGCTGCAGGCCACGACGTGACGTTCAACGAGATGGACCCACCAACGCTTTTGAAAGAGATTGCGAAGTACGACGGTCTCATGGTCCGTAGCCGCACCAAGGTCACCGCGGATGTCATCAACGCTGGTGCGACAGGGGGTCTCAAAGTGATCGGTCGGGCTGGCATCGGCGTCGACAACATCGACCTGCCCGCAGCGTCAAAACACAAGATCAAGGTTGTCAACGCACCCTCTGGGACCACAGAGAGCGTCGCTGAGCTTGCCTTCGGTCATATGATTGCTGCCTCACGGTCACTGCCGCAGGCGGACCATTCCATGAAGCAGGGGCTCTGGGAGAAGAAGGCGTTTAAGGGTGTGGAGCTCTGTGGCAAGACCCTCGGGATCATCGGCATCGGCCGCATCGGTACTGAGCTTGGGAAGCGTGCTCTTGCGTTCAACATGAAGGTGCTTGCGTACGACAAGTATGTGACGAAGTCACCGCACCAGAAATTCGCGTTAGTATCACTCGAGAAACTCCTCAAGGAATCCGATTACATTTCCCTGCACATCCCCTTCGTGAAAGAGGAAGGCGCGGTCATAAAAGACCCGCAGTTTGAGATGATGAAAAACGGTGTCATCATCGTGAACTGTGCCCGTGGTGGCGTGGTCGATGAGCAGGCGCTCGTCAAGTACCTGAACAGTGGGAAAGTGAGGGCAGCCGGGCTGGATGTCTACGCAGCAGAACCGCCGGTGTACAAGGATATCGTGAACCATCCAAAGGTAGTGTGTACCCCACACATCGGCGCGTCCACGACCGAAGGTCAGCTCAGAGCAGGCAAGATCTGCGCGGAGCAGATGATGCTCGCTCTCCAGGGGAAGACCCCTGAATTCTGGGTCAACAAGAAGATGATGGAAGGTAAATGAGCAAGAAGGACCAACCGCCCAAGGCGATGAAGAACCTCGACGGTATTATCGGAAAAATCGATGCACGTATCAGTGAGAAAGAGAAGATCCGGGAGGACGCCCTGCGGTACTCCCGGGATATCATCATCGCTTGTCGAAGAGGGATTCAGCAGCTCCATCGGAAAGTCCCTGAGGAGGCGGAGGTTTTCCTCAAGCAAGCTTCTACGAGACTTAAGGAGTTGTACGAGCTTACCAGGAATCACCCTGATATTTTCAACGCAGGTTTCGTGGAGAATGCGGCGCAGGAGTACGTGGAACTCCATTGTTTGTCCAACATCATGCGTGGACTGGATCTCCCTGACCCTGATGAGATACAAGCCACCTCGAGTGCGTACCTGCTCGGACTGTGCGACGTGGTTGGCGAGCTGCGCAGGAACGCCTTGGACTGTATGCTTTCAGGACATACGGACAAGGCGCAGGAGTATCTCCATCACATGGACCGGATCTATGATGCGATCATGGGATTCGATTACCCGTCCGCCCTCGTCCCGATCAAGAAGAAACAGGATATGATCCGTGCCTTGATCGAAAAAACACGAGGGGAACTGGTGGTCTCTCGTGTGGAGAGCCGGATTCATGAGCGTACCCATGAGGTCAACGGGTTACTGGATGAGATCAACGGGGAAAAAGATGCCGAGAAGAAGAAGCGGCAAAACCCTGACGAGGAAGACATCGACATCGATAAAGTCTGGTGAGTCGTTATCACTCTATCGGTGTTCTATGATTATCGTGAACGCATGTATCAAAGGGATGCGAACCATGGGGACCCTGGGATAAATAGCCAAGAAATCAGCATGTGATACGGGATTGGTGACCATCGCCTTCGCCTGTTTCCATTGGAGGCTTTGTTCTATGAGGCACACTTTTTCGAAACGTTTATAAAAACCCTTTATATACTTTAAGGAGGAGAGTTCGCAGACGACCGACATCCTTGTGGAAAATATCGTAGTGTCTTTTCATATTGCCTCATCGTTGGATTTGCAGAAGCTGTCAGTGATTCTCCCTGATGCATCCTACAACCCTGAAGAAGCTCCCGCGCTGATTATGCAGTGGAGGAAACCCCGGTCGGTGGTGACCTTCTTTTCTGACGGGACAGTGACGCTCACCGGCCCGAAATCGATGGCAGACGTCGACGACATCATCGAGATGATTCGTGACCGGCTGATGGTCATCGGCATCCCGCTCGAGAAGAACCCTGCCGTTACCGTCCACAACACTACGGTGTCGACCACCACGGGGGGCCCCCTTAATCTCAAGTCCCTCGCGAAAACACTGGACAATAGTGAGTACAACCCGAAGCAGTTCCCTGGGCTCATCTATCACCCGGAGGACCCAAAGACGGTTATACTGTTGTTTGATTCCGGGAAGATTGTGTGTAACGGGGGTACGCTGGAGGAGCTCCAACAGCCCCTTGAAACATTGATGAAGAAGCTTGTGATAGAAGGAAGGTAAAAGGAGGAACATGTATGCCAGAAGTAATCGTCGAAAATATTGTGGCATCAACGTCATTTTCTGATAAATTGGACCTTGACGTCATTGCCCAGTCATTAGAGGAAGCAGAGTATGAGCCAGAACAGTTCCCTGGCCTGGTCTATCGGCTGAACAGCCCGAAGACCGCGACGCTGCTCTTCCGCAGCGGCAAAGCGAACTGCACGGGTGCGAAAAACATCGATGACGTCCGGACCACGATCAACATCATCGCGGAGAAACTCAAGAAGCTGGGCGTCGAGGTGTACAAGGATCCCGAGATCGTCATTCAGAACATTGTCGCGATTTCCGACCTCGGCGGGGAGCTGAATCTCAACGAGGTCGCGATGGCGCTCGGCCTTGAGAACGTGGAGTACGAACCTGAACAGTTCCCTGGCCTGGTGTATCGAATCCGTGAGCCGCGGGTCGCGATGCTGCTCTTTGGCTCTGGGAAGATCGTGTGCACAGGGGCGAGGAAGATTGAGGATGTATCGCTGGCGGTCGAGAAGCTCTCCCAGGAGCTGACTTCACTGGGTCTGATTCATCGTTAGTGGATCTCCCGGTTCGTTTCTCTTCTTTTTCCTCATCTGCGTGAGTCAGTGGCATGTGACATGGTGTAAGTCAGTCGATAAAACGCTGGGTTCCATGCATGCTCGACACATAATATCAAGGAAGGGTTACCTTTATGTACTAGAATATATTTCTGGTTTTTGAGGGGTCTAAAGAATTGAATTGAAATATTTTTTTCATTCTTTTCCTCCCAGACTTTTTTAGACCCCTTCTCTTTTCTCACCGTTCCATAGAAAAAATTGTTGTTCTGATGGGGTGTGATGAACTCGTACAAATCATTGGAAGATGTTGCACCAACAGGGGGAATAGTGCGAAAAAAAAGAGGAGGGGAGTAAGATGCCCCTGGATATTTACGTGGTTTTGAAAAATTCTTTCAGCTCGTCAATCCTTGGGTTCATCATGCCGCAGAGTTTGACTGAAAAGATGTCCTCGAGCAGCGTGATAGAATGGATGTACGAAGAGTATTTCTTTTTTATATATTCGACGAAGCGGGTCGCAGTAGTGATGTCCTTTGCGGTGAAACTCAGCATGCCGTCGTACTCGCCGTGCAGCAGGCAGGCGGTCTGGACAAACACCTCGATGTTCTTCCCCGCGTATTTCTTGAAGGAGTCGATGACGTCACTGATGATGTCGCCAGCGGGTTCGTTGGATCGTTTGATGAGCATGATGTAGTGATGGACACCTTGTTTTTCTTTGTCCGGGACCGCAGTGTACCCCCAAATCGTCTTGTTGTTCTCCAGTCGTTTGATGATGCGCCAGACTTTCTGGCGTGAAAACCCGCAGGCCTTCGCCATCTTGTCGATGCTTTCATTGGAATTGCGCTGTAAATGTTCGATGACTTTCTTTTCATCTTGATCTATTTGTTTTTTGCTACTTTTAGCCATAATACACCACTCCCATGGATTAACGATGTTCTATATGACCTATTTTTTAGCTCTTTTCTCTCCATATATACTTACGGAGATAACGGCATTGACATGGCATTAAATGTTATAAATGTTTCGCATGGGGCCTTGATGACCCAATCAAATTGATGTTTTAGAAAACATTTATATTATGTTCA
>DATKKD010000158.1:0-1043 GCA_035543435.1 Thermoplasmatota archaeon | reverse complement strand
AATGACATTGAGCTTACGTCTCCCCTCATCATCCAGCTTGTCGACATAGCCCTTGAGCACCATCCGCGAGAAACCGTCGATGGTCAGCAGCGGGGCGCGCAAGTCGTGGGAGACCGAATAGCTGAAGCTCTCCAGCTCCTTGTTCGCGGCCTGGAGTGCCTCGTTGGCCTCCGAAAGCTCTTTCGTTCTTTCCTTGACGCGTGACTCCAGCTCTGCTGTCCCTCGCCACACAAGCAAATAGAGCATCAAGGCTGTTACTGAAACGTAGAAACACCCCTTGACGATCGCCAGCTTGGTCATGAGCGATGAATCATGTACGACCCACCCAAGTGTGGCGTCAGAGAACAAAATCCAGAGGATCCCGACTGCGAAATAAATTGCCGTGATTTTAACGGGAACAGAAATTTTCAGTGGGAATTTAGTTGTTGAGAAAAAATGTCTCATAGTGTTTTACCGCCTCGGATCGGTGATCCATCTCTATCGTGGGAACAGAGGACACTTTCAGTTCCAATCCGCTCACGACCGTACTCCTCTCAGAAGAGTAAAATAAAACGTCGCGCCTTCACCTACTTTTCCCTCTGCCCATACTCTCCCGCCGTGGCGGCGAACGATGTGTTGTACGATCGCGAGCCCTACCCCTGTCCCCTCGAATTCGTCAGCATTATGAAGCCTCTGAAAAACACCGAACAATTTATTATAATAGTGCATGTCGAATCCCACACCGTTGTCTTTGACGAAATAGACGTTTCTTTCTTCCTCAGGATAGGCGCCTACCTCGACCATTGCCGTTTCCCGGAATTTCGTAAATTTGATGGCATTGGAGAGCAGGTTGACCAGTACTTCTTTGATGAGCGCCTGGTCCCCCATGGCATGGGAAAGCTTTTCTACGGAGAACTGGATGGGGCGTTCCGGGTTCAAGAGGGTCAGTTCTTTCCAGGCGCTTCGCACAAGAGCCTCCATATCGAGGCCTGTGGTGACCAATTCTTTTCTGCCCAAGCGGGAAAACGTAAGGAGATCGTCTATGAGCTTCCCCATTTGCCTGG
>DATKKD010000157.1:0-1706 GCA_035543435.1 Thermoplasmatota archaeon | reverse complement strand
CGCGGCTCGCCGGCCACGCGGCAGTCTCGCCTATGTCGTCTCCTTCCTAGCTCGGAAACGCGACCCGGAGGGATGGCTTGCGGTGTACCATCTGCGATCTCTCGTAGAGAGCGTGTTCAGCTCTATGAAGCGACGCTGGGGTAGCTTCCTGCTAAGCAGAAAGCGATGGATGCAGAAACGGGAGCTGGCGTTGAAGGTCTTCGCCTACGACGTCAAACAGGTGCTCATGGTTCGTTACGCAAGGGACCGGAAGGTCGCGCTGTGGGTCAAAGCATAAACACTCCCACAGCGAACCTGTCCGAAATTCCAATTAACGTGAGTGTAAACCAGTATGAGTTCTTAAAAAAACCGCTCGTTGATTCAATCCTGGCGCTCAGAGGCCAGGTTTGAATCATTTCTTCAGGGTCTGAAAATGATCAGGTTTAGAAAAAAAGGGTATAAGAGATCTTCAAGGTGGAATCATTTCGGGATGTAGCCTGGAAGAACCATATGAGTTGAAGGGATAAAAAAGAAAAACGAATCTTGTAAAGAACTAGAACTTTCGATCTTAAGAAAATGGTTCAGAACATTTTAATTTGAAAGACCGTATTACGGTCCTTATGAAATATCAACGTTTCCACGACAAGGTGATCATCCGCATTGACAAAGGCGAGGAAATTGTTTCCACACTGAAACACCTCTGTACACAACTCGACATGAAACTTGGTTCGATCATCGGCATCGGTGCGACCAATGATGCCACGATAGGACTCATGAACACGACCACAAGGACCTACAAGTCGACCCGGTTCACCGATGACTATGAGATCTCGTCACTCGTGGGAAACATCACGACCATGGACGGAGAGGTCTATCTCCATCTGCATGTCACCATCTGTGACCAGGAGCTGAACACCTACGGCGGGCACCTCAGCTCAGCGGTCGTCAGCGCAACCTTCGAGGGGATCATCACGCTCATCAAAGGGCAGCTCGACCGCACAAAAGACCCGTCGATAGGGCTCAACCTCCTCAACCTTTAAATTTTATTAAACTTTGGCGAGCAACCGAGCTGAGAGTTTCAAAGAGAGGAAGAGAAGTGTGCCCTCAAACATCAGGAGCAGGAGGCACAACCAGAGGATCGATATCCCCGCGTAATGCCGTAAAAGATTCATCCCAGCACCGGTAACGCTCAAGAGCACGAACAACACCATGGCGACGCTGTACAAGAGAAGGATATCAGATTTTTTTCCCACGTATTTCGCACCGAGCGGAACCGCGATGATGACCGCAGCGAGAAACGAAAACCCGAGGAACCAGGAGAGGAACCACAGGTCCTTGACGCCGAGGAACGCCGGGATGAACGCGAGGAACGGCATCGTGGTGAGAAAACATAATGATAACGCAAGGGTCTTCCCATACACGACCGTCTCGTTTTTCACAGGGAGGTTCCGCAGGATCCACATGGTTTTCTCCTCGCTGAGGAAAAGGTTGAGCGCGGGGAACACCGCGGCGTACATCACCACCACGTAGCAACCGACGAACACAAACAGCGACGGGAGGAAGCCGCCGATCATTCTCTGGAGCGACGCAGGGAGGAAAAGCTCGGCGCCGTGGAGGTACAGATATCCGGTGCCAAGCGCGGTCGTAATCGACATGAAGACGAAGCTGAAATAGAGCCGGTCCCGCCACACCACGGTGACCTCGCGGTGAAACAAGGACCACAACAT
>DATKKD010000156.1:0-6852 GCA_035543435.1 Thermoplasmatota archaeon | reverse complement strand
AGCACGAGACGGGTGTCCTTCAGGCCGACCTGCAGATACAGGGGGAGTCGCTCCTCGGCAGTCTCGAGCGCCTGGAGCTCAAGCTTTTGTATAAAATCGGCAAGCTCCTGATTAGTGCGTTTGTGGAATCTCCCAGGGTTCTCCTTCATGGGATCATCGGAGGAATTGTTCCTCTGGTATAAGGATTTACCTGACGCTTCCATCATTAAAATTTACAAATCAAGAAGGAAGTGGAGGGTCTGGGACACAAGAAGAGGTGATTATCGAAAAGGGACGCAGACCCTCCGCACCGTGCCATCACTACATTCGGAATTACTTATCTCTTATTCTTCAGATGCAACTCGTCGTATTTCCCGACAAACACGTACCCGTTGTCGGTTTTTTTAATCAGCCCCTCGCTCATCATGAGATCGAAAACCTTGTCAGAGATCTTCACGTTTTTTCCCCGGTCGTTGTTCACCTTGATTTTGTATTCAAGTTCTTCGTTCCTCAGAAACTCTGGCTCCAGTTCGTACATAACATTTATTTTTGGCATGGTTCCTCTCCTACACAACCTAACTGATACATATTAGCATGTTAAACTTTAACAATATAGCTATTTAAAGATATCCAATACAACTTCCAAACTGGAAAAATGTCACCAAGAGGCACGAGGTTCTCTCCAAGAAAAACCTTAAATACAACGATGAAGATGTAAACACCAACACAAACAATCATTAGGAAGGTGGAAAATGGAGAGTATGTGGAAAACATTAGGCAGCTGGCTGCTCTTACTCGGACTGGTCATCGCAGTACTGGTCGGCCTCATCTTCGGTGCAAACACAACCATGAAAACTGACTACCAAAACTACGCGGGCGCGATCCTAGCAATCCTAGGATTCGTCATCGGGTTGCTGTCGTTCTTCGCGATTAGCAACATCACCCAAGACAAGGTCCCCATGTTCCTCATCGGTACCTTGATCCTCGTGATTCTTGCCTACACCGCAGGCACCTGGACTATCGGCTGGGGAACCATCCAACCGTATTTCACGAACATCGTCACATACCTGGCAGTGTTTGCTGCACCAGCAGCAGTGCTCCTCGCCATACGCGCTTTGTGGGATGCAGGAAAAACCAAGGAACTCCTCGCAAGGTAGACTCCTCCTCCTTTTTTCTTTTTTTCATTTTTTGTTGATAGTTCCTTCTCATCGATGTAATCAGAGAAAAGAAAAAAAGAAGGATTAAATTTACTTACTCTCAGGCAGCTTCTTCGCAAGACCCCAGAGGTTCTCGAACTTCTCATTGAGGACCTCGATATCCTCAAGGTTCACATACGCGGTCCCCACATAACAGGGCTCGCTACCCTCTTCCGCAAGGATTTTAATCCCATTGACCGCGAGCTCCTTGCCAAACACGTAATTGCGCATCGTTCCCGAGGTGTTCTCCGAGAAATATCGGATGTCAAGGTGATCGCCGTACGCTTTCTGCAGCTCCTTGGCGATGTCGATGTTCGACTCCGAATCGATGAGCAACTCAACCTTGGTGTCAAGCTCTAAGAACTTCTTGAAGTATTTCAGAAACGGCTCGTCAAAGAAGCGCTCCCCGCCGATCTGCATCCGCAGGTTATTCTTCTTTTCAAGGCAATTGTTCAGGATATTGTACAAAATCCATTTCCCGCTGTACCGCAGCGTGACATTTCCCTCTCGCTTGATCTTGATGCCATACGTTTTGAAATGCTCATTGTAAGAGTTTGAGTACTCATTCAGCCTGTTATGCATCGCATTGAACGTGTCTGGTGCGACTACGGATTTCAAGTCAGCATTGATATCCTCCCAGATTACCTTGGGGTGCACCGGCAGGTAGCTTTCACGACCGAAATCTTCCTCAGAATTCGCAGAGAAGAGCACCTCGGCAATGAGCCCATATTTCAAAAGCGAGTTCCGACCGGTCTCCAGGGGTCGGCGCGTGATGTTCGCGAGCTCCTCAGCGATCTTCAAGAACTCTGAAAATTCCTTGGGACAGTCTATGATGAGAATCGTATAGTAGGTTGACGCCTCCCGTGGGCGGTCTACTTTCATCCGCTCAAACATCATCTCAAAATCTTGGATATAATCAAGTTTCACTTTTGATTTACCTTCACCACATCCCATCGTTGAACACCATCCTTTTTCTGGTACAACACATGGTTTGTGTTTTTTTATAGTTTATGGGTATGTACGTATGCAGGTACAACCGAAAAGGAAGTCGGGCTCCTTGGGTTCTATGGTTGAAAAAATTTGTTGGTCGATATGAACGACTGGCAATCCAGGCAAATCGGACCCGGCTCGTCCGGCCTCAACGCTGTACCGCAGATTTTACAATACCTCTCCTCGCTCATAATCTTTTTATCAGGATTTGTTCTCTTCCTTTTTCGGTTCCTGGACTCCGGTTTTAGAACGGGTTGCGACGATCTCATGGACGGTCCGCCGGCAATCGCGTTTGATCTCAGCCATCTGCTGCGCGGGAATACGGTACGACTCCTGGGTTAGCTCCAAGGCGAACACGAGTCCGTGGACGAACGCCCCTGGATGGTACGCTTTTTCCTTCGAGAGTTGAAACAGATCATCAGTGACTTTGAACACATCGGTCATCGTATACGAAGGTGATGATTTTGTTTCTTTATTTTCTGGTGGTGTCTTCGTTTGCTCAGCCATACGATCGCCTGGTATCGTATTTCCGCGAACATCTTATTGAATAAATAATTTCCTATGCCGTCTCCGTATTACCATGAGGCAAATCTCGTTTTTATCTCTAAGAAAACATTTAAATCAAATCAATTGATTCGATAAATCAACGGAGGAGCGGTAAAACTGATACAAAATAATAGGAACGATAGGAATGTGAGTATGGTTCATATCTCGTTGTTAAAAAAGACATGTGTTGTTGGAATCATATTACTATTACTTGGCCCTACTATTTTTTCAAACACACTCGAACATGCGGAACAATCAGCCGGAATCGAAACGAATACTGAAAGGAATGAATATGGAGAGGAATGTTATGGGTTCGCTATCCCGTTGATCAGCGGAGAACGTCTCCCGATAACTAGTATTCAACAGGGGATTACGAATGCCGTCAATGATTGTCTGCGGATGAATATCCCTGTGTACTGGGCCGCTACCGATTTTACGATTCTCGTGAAAAAAGCCGGTACGAACACCTCTGAGATTCACACCTTTGAAAAAGGGACTTTTATCATCCCACTCACCGGCAACCTCTCCATAGATATTCTTATCGCATCTATAGTGTACAATTATAGATACCATAACCCAATCGAGCAGTACTACCCTGTGTCCTATTATCTTCTCATGGAACCGATTCACTTGTCAGCATACCGTCTCAATGCCCCACAGATCGTCTACTACCTTGGCGACGAAATCGTCTGGGACTGGCTCGTGTTCCATTACGACGCCATGCAACAGGCAGGATTCCTGAACATCGACTTTTTCCTGGACGGCGAGAACACCACGAGGTTGACCACCGACAACTACAATGTGTTTGTGTGTCTCCGCCGGGGGGTCGGACAAGGGTACTCTTCGATTATTGCATCCGCGTTCGACACACAAAAAACATCAGCCATACGGTCATTTGTACAGCGCGGTGGAGGCTACATCGGCGTCAAGTACGGTGCAGCGGCTGCATCCTCTGGACCAACTATGCTACTTGGGATCCTGAAAACACTGCTAAAAAGACCACTGGCTTTCACCGGCCTCTCCTTGACGAATAGTAGCTTCACTATGGGGCGGTACAGCTGTGTCATGACCGTCAAGATCATCAACGAAACCTCACCGATCACTTTCGGACTTTCCAACAATGTCACGACGATGTGCGAGGGCGGCCCTATCGTCACCTGGGCAGGGCAACACACGCATCCTGTGGCGACCATAGAGGACGTCTCGATTCCTTTTAATCCGGTGCTCTCAAGCCCCTCATCGTACAAGACCTTCGAACAATGGAGGCAGAGGGTCATCGGAAAACCACTCTGGCTCACCGCGGAGTTCGGGAAAGGGAAGGTCGTGACGTACGGTGACGACCTCTCCGTCCATTACCCTGAGAGAAACGACCGGGTCTTCGATAACTCAATCTTCTATGTCACCGCAGACGTCGTACACCAAATGAACTGCACCATGTCAGAACACTTTTCAATCGTTGCGTCGATTGATGTGATTGCGGCGACGGTCACGCTCCCACCGGGCAATGTCTCTTATCCAACAATCTGGGAGAAGGTCGACCGACTTCAACACGCTTCGCAAGACATTAACACAATCGAACAGCAAATCGATATCCTACTGTATGAAATGCAGGAGGAGCGAAAATGGGACATCAGGATCCACATGCTTCCGACGATCGATCTTCGCTACGGACAGATCCGACTCCGGGATCTCTACTATGACACCTTCACTCGGTTCTTGGACGGTTTCTCCAAGGCGACCACCATCCTCGAGGCCGTCGCATCTGCCATAAACAACACCAAACCATCCAAGCTCTCTTCGATACAAGAATGGGAGAACCAGTCCCTCAGCTATTTCGATGACGTGCAGAATCATTGCGCCCAAATCCTCTCGTTCGACCAAAACTTTACGAAGGAGCTGCAGTCCTTCACTCTCAGAAATGTTGAAGTCCCACAACTCCTCAAGGAGTACGACCAATATGACCACAACATAAAACAATGCTACAGGGACCTGTCACGGTCATGGCTGGAGACCATTCAACTGTACCGAATGCTCTGGTATCAATATCAAGCGGCAACGATTGGTGACATGATCAGAGATAACAGGACGAAAAACAACCACCCCGTCGTCATTGAAAGAACATATGATTCCCTCGCTCCGCCCACTGGCGTGATCTATGTCGATGATGATGCGAAGCCAGGGGGGAATGGGAGCCTGCTGTATCCCTACCGCAGCATCCAGGATGGCGTCGAGGCGGCAGAACCTGGCAGCACCGTGTTCGTATTCTCTGGAATGTACCATGAGCATCCTATCATCTCAAAACCCCTCACCCTCACCGGTGAGAACAAGTACACCACCATCATCGACGGTGACGGGAAACCCCGTCATGTCGTCTGGGTCTCCGCTGACCACGTGACCTTCAGCGGTTTCACCGTGACGAACTGCTCGAAAAAGTACTGCGGGGGGATCGTGCTCTATTCCAGCTACAACACCATCACTGATTGCATCGTCTCCCATGGTGACACAGGCATCGGCCCTGGCAGCGCATCGCACGATAATGTCATCACAGGGAATATCATCGAGAATAACACTTATTGCGGCATCGGGATTGACTCTAAGACGTACTATAACAATGAAATCTCCTCCAACATCATCCGTAACAACGGCTACTGCGGTATATTTCTGATGGACAGCAACACCAGCATCCACGATAACACGTTTGAGAACGACGGCATCCTCCTCTATCCACCACTAAAGTCATCGTGCCATCTTGTAGTGTATAATAATACGGTCAATGGGAAACCACTCGTGTTCATAGACACTCAGGACCATATACTGCTTTCCTCGAACGTGGGACAACTCATCATCGCCTCCTGCTCGAACTGCACGATTGACACCGTGACCGTGACCGACGTGAATCCTGCTGTTGAGATCCTCTCCTCTTCCAACATCACGGTTGAGAACAGCACCTTCGCAGATAACATGATTGGCGTTTGGGTGTGCGATTCGAGTATCGTTAAGATCGTTAGGAATCTATTCCTGGATAACAGCTGGTCAGGGCTCTGGCTGTATCGGTCAGACCACAACGACATCCAGGGGAACTTATTTCAGAGCAATGACGACGGCGTGTTAATCTTCAGATCTAAGTCGAATCGCCTCATCAGAAATAATTTTACGAAAAACACTGGTGGGCTTTCCTTTTGGTCCAGCAGCAGAAGCAACACAGCCTCGATGAATAATTTTTTCGCGAACCAGGTTCAGGCATATGATCAAGGGGTTGACCACTGGGACGGGAATTATTGGGACGATTGGATCGGGGTGCAGCATCCATTGCTTCGGTTCATCCCGTATCACATTCCCGGAGGATTCAGTGTCGACCTGCATCCAAAGAAAGCGCCCTATACTATATTTTGAACTGTACAAGCAAAGTATCAACACGGTTCATTTTGCGACAAAAACGAAAGAAAAAAAAGGAAAAAAGGGAGGAATAGTTCCCTATTTCTTTACGAGCGTTAACAAGAGAATCTGCGTCCCTGCCGCTGATTGGGTGGCGTCCGCGATTTTCGCGGTGATCGAAAGCGCACCAAAGCCGAACAACACGCCGCTTCTCTTGGTCTCTGATTTCCCAGCGGCGATGTCGATCGTGCCATTCACGGAAGTATTAATCCTTCCGAGAAGCCCCCCGTGAACAGTGATTTCCCATGGTTCCCCGAGAACATCGGTCGATCCGTTGTTCTTGAAGCTCACACTTACTCCAAGACCGATCCCGGGTTTGATCGTAATGATAAAGGTGCTTGATGAGCTGCTCACGACAACATTCTTTGAGACGGTGCCATCAACTCCTTCGTCATCTTTTACTGTCAAATGAACGGCGTACGTCCCTGGGGCACTGTATTGATGGGTCGGATGTTGCGCGTAGCTACTGGTCCCATCACCGAACTCCCATGTCCAATTCACAAGATAGCCGTCAGAGTCGAAAGAGTGATCGGTGAATTGAACGACGGTTTGCGTCGTCGGGTTTGCTGGCATCCAGGTGAAATCAGCGACCGGGGGTTGATTTGCGACAACACCTAACGTTCCGTCCGGCTGGATGTTCTGCGCATAGATATCTCCGCCGTCGTTGCGGAGATCCTCCCATACAGCGACCCATTGTCCCATGTAA
>DATKKD010000155.1:0-41809 GCA_035543435.1 Thermoplasmatota archaeon | reverse complement strand
TTGCGACTGATTATAATTTCACGACAACAGACCCCGATAATGATCAGGTGTACTACTTTGTTGATTGGGGTGATGGAAGTAACAGTAGCTGGATTGGCCCCCATCAATCTGGGGATTCCCTTATCCAATCACACTCCTGGTTGAAAAAAGGAACTTATCTTATCAGATCGAAAGCAAAAGACAGCCATTGGGACGAAAGCAATTGGAGTACCCTGCAGGTTTCCATGCCCTTGTCGTATGAACCGCCGCATCTTCGATTTTTTGTATGGCTGTTGGAGCGGTTCCCAAATATGTTTCCGATCATACGATATCTGATGAGGTACTAACTACTTCTCTTCTTTTTTTCATCAGTCTGAAAACGTCTAATCCCCTTTATTTTTATCTTTCCAAATATTTAAATAAGACAAAGAGATATAAATTTAATTTGATCTATGTTTTGGGTAGGCATAAATCATAAAAAAGGTAGGAAGGTTGGTTGGATTCAATATTAGTCATGGTAATACCTATCTTTTTTAGATTTACCAATCCGCTCAAAACAATCGGTACTATAAAAATTCATTAACAAAAGGAGGAAATAGGAATATGAAAAAAACAATCTATTTAGGAGCAATAACGTTGGTTATTGCAGGGCTGCTCACCGTGGTTTCTGCAGGCGCCATGGTACGTACCTCACAATCACCACAGACACCGACAGTGATAGTAAAAACTGGGAACGAGATTACAGGTCGCAACGTTGCGATGGCAAAATCACTCGAACCCATTAGGAGAAATTCTCCGGTGTCACGTTCGGCAGTCGTAGTTGCCACCGGAGCTCATCCCGCTGTTTCTAGCGACAATAATGGGAACGTGGTTGTTGGTTTTGAAGCCCAGGATAATGTTTGGTATTGCCCATCAATTGATTATGGAGCAACATTTAACGCTCAAGCAGTTGGCTGGCAATTCAATAACCCACCCTCGCTACCTTCAGTAGATAGTTGCGGTGGTGGAAGATTTATTGCGACTTTGGTTCCAAACTATCAGGATGATGATGGAGGCGATGTCCAACAATTTACAACCTCTAACCCCAATGACATTCAAAATGGTTGGACTGGAGTGTACTGGAAAGGCACCGATTTGGGAGATGGATACTATGATTACCAATCGGTTGCTTGCGGTGGATATACAAAGGGCGATCCAAATGAAGACGCATGGGCCTATGGAGGCATTTCCATGATTGGTACGTATAATCATTCAGACCCTGTAGTCGGCACACCTTTCTTTTTTTACCAATTTGACAATACGGGTTATGGTTGGTTTTACCCTATGAATACAACTAAAAGTGGTGGTACATCGACCTCCATGGTTATCGATCCTGTCACACTCCATGGATTTGTTTGTTGGAACTACAACAACAGTGGTAACATGGACATTTATGCCTATGAAAACAATTTTAGTAACTGGAGTGAATACCAAGGGTATCCAATCCACCCCGATATCAAAGAAGCCGAAATATATTCAGCTGGTAATGATGCCTACGTGGATATTGCAGCATTTAATGACAACGTTATCATTGTTTCACAGAGAGACGGCAATATTGTCGCCTATTATTCAGCAGATGCTCTTACTACCGTTGATGAGGTAACGATACAGACTGGGGCAGTGAACCCTCGCGTTATGTACAATAGCGAACATAAGGCGACGTGTTCATTTGTGAAAGATGGACAAGTCTACTTTTCCACCACTGACGATGATGGAGCAACCTGGAGCATCCCGAAAGCTATTGACGAACCAGAGAATCAGAACGTCCCAGCAGAATTTCAAAGCGCTGATATCAGTGGACTTGGTGCCGTATGGCAACAAGTAGATGGAAATGTCTACTTTGCGTCGACAACGGGAGCATTACCACCAGTTCTTGATATTACGGGGATTACTGGTGGGATAAAAGTCGGTGCGACTATTTCCAACACCGGGGGCGCAGATGCAACAAATGTCATCTGGACCATAAAAATAATTGGTGGTATTTTTAAACGAATAAACAAGACCTATACAGACACCATCGTATCACTACCTGTTGATAGCCCACAAAAAATAACAACAACAGGGTTCGTCCTTGGATGGGGAAAGATCACCATAGCAATTTCTGCGACTTGCCAGGAAGGCGCATCAAAACAGGTATCTACAACCGGTAAATTATTACTTATCTACATCAAGATTTAGATACCCAACCCTTTCTCTTTTTTTTATTTTTTTATGATTTACTTTCCAAATCACCACAATGTCGAGATTTCTGGAGGGAAAACGCTCTAATCTCCCTTCTAATCATCCTTGAGTGTTGTATTAATCCGATTATTTCATTACATCCTGGGACGGAACGGTAAAAGATAAGGTATACACATTCATCCTCTCATTGACGTTTAACTATATAATAAAAATTATTTTTACCAAAACATTTAAATGATTCTTCCTCATTAACTACATATACCTATTTATAAAGGAGGAGTAAGATGATGAAAACAAGGATTGTAAAACAATCGATAGTCGTAAGCATGATTCTGGTGTGCATGGGAGCAAGTGTGGTTTCTGGTCTCATCGCCACGAATAACAATCAGGCAATGGGCCGCAGTAAGTGGTTGTATGTCGGCGGAGGCGGACCGGGAAACTACACCTCGATCCAAAAAGCAATCGACAATTCCAGCAACGGCGACACGATTTATGTGTACAACAAAACGTACAACGAAAACCTCGATACGAAAGCGAAAAAGATCACGCTCATGGGGGAAAATCGTGATATCACGATCATCCAGGGACAAGGGTCGGTTCCCACCATAAAAATAGGAGTGGATATCGTCGGGACGACTGACGTCACGGTAACGGGATTCACCATAAAAGGCGTGACCCCCGAACCAGTCATTGAAGTTGCCACGTCAAGCAATGTAATCCTCATCGATCATAACATCATCAGCGAAGGGGCGTACGGGATCACCCTCGACGCGAGCACCAACAAGGTGACCATCACGGACAACGTCATTTCCGATCAAGTCTACACCGGCATCCAGGGGACGTCGACATCCTATGACGTCATCAGTGAAAATCTCATTCAAAAAAGCGGTGGTCAGGGAATCGATCTTGGTCTTGCGAGCAATCACAACTCGATTTTGAATAACACCGTCGTGAACAACGCAAAAGAAGGCATCTTCCTCGAAGGAATCGGCAACAAGGTCACCACGATTTACGGCAATAACGTCTCAAGTAACCAGGTGGGCATTCGTCTGTCAAGCTCAGGGAGCAACACGATAAAATTCAACAACATTCAGGGGAGCATGATGGAAGGTCTCCTTTTGAAATCGAGCAGTGACAACGTTATCGAGATGAACAATTTCATAGGAAACAAGCGACAGGCATCCTACCAGTTCTCCTCTCGTGACACATGGGATGCGAACTACTGGAGCAACTGGATCGGTTTCAAACTCTCCCAGCCGTTATTCCAGAAATTCCCGAAGGCCATCTTTGGGTTTATGCATGTCTATTTGGATATGCACCCACAACATCTACCTTACAACATCACCGCATAAACCCTTTTTTCTTTTTTTTATTTCTTCTTCTCTAAAAACAATGAAGAGTCACCAAAAGAAGATGGGTGCTCGCCAATCGATTGCTCCTTTACTCAGTCATAAGCTCGCCGATGCAATGCTGGAACAGCAGGATCAGATCTTCGTTGGCGAGCTTGTCTCTCCCTTCCTGCTTCATGTCCCAGGAACACTTCTCTTTTTCTTCATCGTACCGAAAATTAATAATCACCTTTCCTTGCAGCATAGGTTCGCTCCCCGATATGAAAAATTAATAGGTACGTCCTCTTAAGGCTTTCCCTCCTTTGAATTCCAATGAAACGGTGCCTCGCATCTCCGCTACCCTTAAATAAAATGTGCTGGTTCGTGATGTCACCATGAAAGACAAAAAGACCGAGCAGGTTGCGACCCAGGTGGTGTCGAAATATCTCAGGAAGGGAAACATGGCGGGCTGCCTGCGTGACATCCTTCCGTCCTCTGGCCTTTCGAAAGAGCAGCGGGAAGCGGTCGCTGAGCTCGTCCATACCGTCGTTCGATGGGAAAAACTGTATGATCACCTTCTTGAGACGCAGCCTGGTGAGGGCAACCCACAACGCTACGTGACACTAGCGATGCAGGGAGCAGAGGCTGAGGCGGCCTCCTTACCCTTCGAGCTCCGTTACTCGTGTTCATCGTATGTCGCCGATGTTCTCAAAGACTATGCAGATTGGGCAGGGTATCTGAATCAGACGCCACCGACGACACTCTGTGTGAATTTAAACAAAAGCACCATTGAGGACACGATGAGCCTGTTGCATGATGAGCAGATTTTTGCTGAACGGTCCGTTCTTAACACCGCCATACGCACCACCTCCGTGAGCAAGTATTCCAAGGTCCTCCAACAACGATTCGCCCATGTCCAGGATGAGAACAGTCAGTTGATCGCGCACGTGGCAGCATCGTACGGTGACAGCATTTTTGATTTCTGCGCTGGGAACGGAGGGAAATCCCTTGCAATGGCATCATTGAGTCGGAATACGAAACACCTCTCCGCGTATGAGATTAATGCTGCGAAGCGGACAAACCTAGTGAAGCGTTGCGGCGACTACCAAGCACAGGTCAAGATTGAACACTCCATACCGTCAAGGGTGTTCGATGTCGTCCTCGTGGATGCACCATGCACCGGCCTGGGTGCTGCACGAAGGAATCCGGAGGTCAAGTACATCGAAAACGCTGATGAATTCCCGTCAACGCAACTATCAATTCTCGAAGAAGCGGCGAAAAACGTTCGGGATCAGGGATTCCTTCTTTATACGGTGTGCACATTCACCCCTGAAGAGACAACACAGGTGGCCAAGGAATTTATGAAACACACAGGTTTTTCGTCTGTTCCATTTACCAACTGTAGTTTTCAAAAGCTGTTGCAACCAACCAAGCTAGGCGTATTCTCTGTGGTACCACGCGGGGATCTGTTTTTCCTCTCGTTGTTGCAGAAATAGAAAAAAAGAACAGGAAAAACACTAGTTTTCCTCTTTATTTTGAACAATATACTTTGCTGAGGCGTTCGCAGATGAATGATGCTGCAGATGAGTGAGGCGATCGCATTCATCAACAACCCATAAATGATGTCTGTATAGGTGAGAAGAACCTGTATTGATATCGCCATTGAAATTGCTCTAAAAACGAACCCACTGAGTGAAACCACTTGTGTTTCTAAACATCGACTCTCAGTAAAAAATGGGAGGAAGGAAGGGGGAAAAATATGAAGAGGAAAAAAATGCAGGCATTGTTTTTCCCTTCCTCACCAACTACCTCTTTGTCATTGCAGGTATTTATAATTTATTTGACGTGATGCCACGGTGATATTTTTCCTCGGGTTGTTATGTCACATCTTGTACATAACGAGTCCAGAGAGCATCTTGGGGAGGAAATAGGTGGATTTCTGCGGCATGTGCTCGCTTGCGTCCGCGATCGCTTTGAGCTGGTCTATCTTGGTGGCGTTGATGAGGAAGCAGAAATCGTACGTGCCTTCGTCCACGACCTCGAGCGCCTCGGCGTCAACCCTTGTGTATTTCACATGATCTTCCAGGTTTTTCTCATTGATGCCGAGGAACTGCTCCAGGATGAGTTTATGCAGAATGGAGACGTCTAAAGTTCGCCAGGTCTTGGAATGATCAGCGGCAAGCTTGTCCATGACTCGTTCGTCTTTCAGAGTGAGGATGTAGTAAGCATTTTTAGTGTATAACGCGAGTTTGTGGGCCGTTGCTGTCTCGATATCGTTCATGATCTGTTTGCCGAGTTTCTCGTAGTTCTTTTTTGAAGGAACAGGTTTTTTTTCGACCGTGAAGTACTGTTCGAGTTTTTTTGCTAGATCATCGAAATTCACGTTCGACATTTTGATGAACCGATGTGTGGGTAAAATCGAAAGTCCCGGGTCGAACATGTTGCACAGCACCACCATGATGTAGTTGAAAGGTGCGTTTGGGTCATGGTTGTTGGTTTGTTCGCGTTTTTCTTGTGCGAAGTTGATCGAGGTTTGGTACCGGTGATGCCCGTCTGCGATGAAGAGGATCTTTGTCTTCAGTTCGTCAAGGATCTGTTGCACGACATCGTTATCATCAAGGCGCCAGAGAGTGTGGGTGAATCCGTCGTATCCATTTACACGTATAAGAGGATCTGCGAGAGCGTCATCCATGGTTTTACGAATAGTGTCTGATTGATCCATGTACATGAGTTGGATCGGTTCGAGGTTGGCGTAGCAGGCGCGCATGAGATTCATTCGGTCGGCCTTTGGTTTCGCGAGCGTCTTTTCGTGCGCCTTCACGGTGCGATAGTCAGGGTCAAGCTTCAGCAGGATGAAAAACCCGTTCATCTGTTTCTTCTCGTTCTTGACGGTGTATTGTATCTTATAGGGGTACAGCGCTGGTTCGTTTGCGGGTATGAGGATGCCTTCCCGTTGCCATTCGTCGAACAGCTGTTTTGCGCGAGTATAGCGATTGTTCGAATCTGTGTCGTCTTGGTAGATCTTCCCAAGGATGAGCTTGACAAAATTATACTCGTGTTTTTCATAAAGCTCGTTTTGCATTTTTTCCGAGATAATGTCATATGGTGGCGACATGACGTCGTCGAGTTTCTTTATCTTTTTCTTGTTATAAACCATGCCTTTGAAGGGTGCGGTTTCGACCATGCTGAATAAGCCTCCGTTTGTATGGTGTCGGGTATCTACTTGGTCAATAAAAATGTTGCCAAGTTGTGGAGGGACGATGAAGCCTTTTGCCCTTGCTGTAAAACCCAATCTATGCATTTTTATCCTTGCAGGCGCTGATTCATCTTTGCGAACGATAAAAATTATGATAGGTTTATATAGTTCTAAAAAATGTCAGCAAGCACTCAATACAACAATTAATCGGACGGATAACAGAATGAAATATCGAGATGTAATCACGGTGTTTCTTATATTAGGCTTCTTTTTGTCGCTCGGGTACGCCTATGGGGTGTCAAAATCCCTGTGGTTCTGGGTGATTCCTTTGGTGTTTGGTGCTGGACTTATCTGGGCAGCCTACTACCTCTGGCTCACCTGAGGGCGAAAGGCAAATGTTTAAACAACTTCGAGTATTCAGCCCACGCGATGAATATCCAGGAAAAGGCAACCCAGCTTCTTCAAAACTACCATTTATGCGATGCGTGCTTCGGGAGGCTTTTTAAGAATCATCTGGAGCATGGAACAAACGCGCAGAAGGGAGAACACCTGCGAAAGGAACTTTCCTGGTTGAATAAGACACCATTTGTCGACTGCTTCCTCTGCGAAGGTCTCCTAAGTGAGATCCCTCATTTTGCCGATCTTATCACCGATGCGTTGAAGGAGTACGACTATGAGACTTTCCTGGTCGGATCGAAAATCGACGAGGACGTGCAGGACAGGGAACAGCGTCTCTGGGACGAGCTTGATGTGACGGACGGAGAACCCATTAAAATGGAGATTAACCGCGAGGTAGGAAAAATTCTAGAGCCACGATTGGGGAAAACCGTGGACATCCCGAACCCTGACATCATGGCAATCATCGACACGGGTTTCGATGTGGTACAACTACAGATCAGCTCTCTTTTCATCTATGGGCGGTACAACAAATTCAAGCGCGGAATCCCACAGACGAAATGGCCCTGCCAGATCTGCAGGGGCAAAGGCTGCAAACGGTGCAGTTACTCTGGGAAACTGTATCCTACGAGTGTTGAGGAGCTTGTCGCGGAAAAAGCGTTGGTCGCTACGAAAGGCACTGAGGAGTCGTTCCATGGAAGCGGCAGAGAGGATATTGACGCGCTCATGCTGGGGACAGGCCGGCCCTTCATCCTTGAAATCAAAAACCCGAGGATTAGAACCATTGACCTTGACCATCTTGAGCTTGAAATCAATCGTTTCGCGAAGGACCAAGTCAAGGTGTCCTCGCTGCGTTTTTCCAATCGAGATGAGATCGCCCGAATCAAAGCCGCGGAGTTTAGGAAGACCTATCGGGTGACCATTGAGGGAGAACAAACGTTGAATAAAGAAAAACTTATAAAGGTGGCTGCGGCATTACGGGGTAAACTCATACAACAGAAGACACCGACTCGAGTGGCCCATCGCCGGGCTAACAAGGTTAGAGAACGGACGATATATCACTGCACAGTAGAGTCAGTAGAAGGGACACGAGCAACCCTTACTCTCGAGACTGGTTCCGGCACCTATGTCAAGGAGTTCGTTTCCGGAGATGACCATAAAACCCACCCGAGTCTCAGTGAACTCATCGGCATTCCCTGCGCTGTCAAGGAACTCGACGTCATTGATGTCCAGGGGGAATAACACCTATGAAACGATCAAAAGGAACACGAAGTAAAAGCAGATACATCATGCGAAAGAAGCCACGGACCCGTGGAATCTCAGCGGTTACGAGAGCGATGCAGCAGTTCGAAATAGGGGCGAATGTGAGCGTTGACATTGACTCAGCGATACACAAAGGAATGCCTCATCACCGCTTCCAAGGTTATACTGGGAAAATTGAGGGCATGCAAGGGGATGCGTATCTTGTTGGCATCACCGTCGGCAAGAAACACAAGACCCTAATCGTCCGTCCCGAGCATCTGGGGAGAGTCGCCTAATGGCAGGAGAGGAATCCGGAAAGCTTGTTTCCCTTGCAGAGGTCAAAAACATTTTACGAAAAATTAGCAAAGAGCGAAAAGAAATGATTTATGAGCAAAAGATTGCACTTGAACACGCAGAGAAATTCGCGCGTCTTTCCGCGAAGCAAACCAAGGATTTGATTGCTGAGCTGATGAAGGTCGAACATATGGAGGAAATACAGGCGTATAAAATAGCTGACATCCTGCCGAACACTGAGGATGATGTGAAAGCTATTTTCGCGAAGGAACGATTCACACCCAATGAAAAAGAAATCAGAGGAATCTTGGAGATTGTGAAGAAACATTCTGTTGAATAGTTGGTGGGGGTAGGAGACATGGAGGACTATGTGTATGTTCTTGATTATTTGGCAAAAGGAAGAGGAGATCTTCCGCCATTCAAGAGAAACCCGGTTGTATACGGTATCGGAGAAAGTCAATTCACGTTCCTTGAGCTCATCCCGAAACGGGACATGACCTTCACGGTCGGTGAGCGTATCTACGTCGGCAAAGACCCGGCACTGCGCACAAAGATTGAGAAGATTAAAGGCCGGGTCAACTATGATGACCTCACCGCGACCGCGCATGGTGAGTTGCCGTATGTGTTGCTCGATATTGTGCATAACAACGAAGCGAGGTATGTGAAATTCTTTAACGAGGCGTCAGCGATCTCTACCCGGTTCCACGTGCTGGAGCTTCTCCCAGGGTTGGGAAAGAAGATGATGATGGAGATCCTTGATGAACGCAAGAAAAAGCCGTTCGAGACGTTCAAAGAGATGCAAGACCGTATCGATTTCCTGCGTTCCCCGGATAAACTAATCTCGAAGCGAATCGAGCTGGAACTCACTGATCCGAATCAAAAATATAGAATCTTCACCCGCCCGCCGCTCTCGTACGAACACGAGCACGATCATTGAGAGTATGGCTGGACGCAGGCTCGGTCAGAATTTTTTGATTGATGAGGCGGTGGCGCGACGAGAGGTCGCGTACGCCGGATTGGCACCGCAGGACGTGGTGCTTGAGATCGGTCCTGGGAAGGGCGTCATCACCCGGTTGCTTGCGCGACAGGCGCGACAGGTCCTTGCGATTGAGATCGATGAACGGCTTGTGGCACAGCTACGCACGACCCTTCCAACGAATGTGACGTTGATTAAAGGGGATGCGGTCGCGGTTGATTTTTCGGCCTTGCCACGGTTCACGAAGGTCGTGTCGAACCTTCCCTTCCAGATTTCCTCTCCGATCACCTTCAAACTGTTGGAGTACCCGTTTACGAAGGCGATTCTCATCTACCAGAAGGATTTCGCACAGCGTCTCGTCGCAACCCCTGGGACAAAGGAGTACTCTCGTCTTACCGTTGGGGTCTATTATAAAGCCCAATGTAGGATTCTTGATGAGGTTCCGAGAGGTTGTTTTTCCCCACCTCCGCAGGTCGACTCTTGTATCGTCGAGCTGGTACCTCGGAAGAATCCTCCTTTTGAGGTAGCGAACGAGCGGTTCTTCTTCGAGCTTACCAAACAGTTGTTCAATCACCGCAGGAAAAAGATCAGACACACGATTACAGCCCTTTACGGAAAGTATAAAGAGCTTCCGTATCTAGAACAACGGGTTGAGATGCTTTCTCCTGAGCAGCTTGGGGAGTTAAGCGACCTTTTGTGCGCCGCTCATTAAATACTGTGTCATTCTTGCAACCTGCTATTCTATAAAGATATACTTAAATATCATTATTTATAAAGTATAACATGAACGTGTTATGAAGATGGAAAAACTAACGGCCAAAAAAATCATGATTGTCGATGACGATCCTGACCTGCTGGTGTTCCTCCGCACGCTCTTCGAACAGCACAGCTACGAAGTGCTAGCGGTGGACAGCGGTATGGACTGCCTCGAAGAGCTCAAACGAGGGTTTAAAGGCGTCATCCTCATGGACCTTTTGATGCCATTCATGGACGGCTGGACTACCATACAAGAAATCATCAAACAAGGATTTCAAAAAAACATCACCCTATCCATTATCACAGCGAGCGGACGTGCAGACCCGGAAAAAATGAGAGGACTAGAACCATTCATCCATAGTTACATCCAGAAACCCTTCGACCTCGAACAGCTCGTACGAGAAGTCAACGATGCGAACCTATCACTGTTCACCGCCGCTGCACATTAAGAGTCGCGATCTTTTTCTCTAACGTCCTGAACCCTATAAGAATTGAGAGACGATGTTTTGATTCACCCAAGAGAACACACCGAGCCAATCTAGGATGAATAACAGGGTAAAAAACAGGAGAAAAAACAGCAGAATCTTGAGAGTAAATCTGAGGAAAAACCAAACCGCTATCAAAATCAGCACTGCACAGAGCAGCACCGCCCACAACGGAAGGGCTATCGAAAAAAACCCTATCCACACCACAGATAACGAATAGCTTAAACTCATATAAACATTTGGACGGCACAAGGGGTACCTCTTCATAGAAACTCTTAATAAATCCGATCCTATGGTAACGAGGACCACAATGATGACAAACAATCTCACACTAAGTGCTGCATCATGCTGAGAAATGGGCGAGCTGAGTGGTCAGAAATTAAATCCCAAACATACAAAAACCTTGACTGGATGTCACAATCGTGTATCTCCACCAGGATTTTATCAAACTGGATTCCATCGAACGCCGAGAATATCAGTTTAACATCGCCCAAACCGCCATGAAGGCGAATACTCTTGTCGTTCTTCCCACGGGCATGGGTAAGACCATCATCGCGCTGCTTCTTATCGCAAAGGAACTCGCACGACATGACACAAACATACTTTTTCTGTCACCGACTAAACCGCTCGTGAACCAACACGCCCAGTTTCTCACCAGCATGCTCACCCTCGAGGACACCGTCGCTGTCTTCACCGGAGAAATCCCCCCAGAAAAACGAATAGCAATTTGGAACAGCAAGCGCATCATCGTCTCTACACCGCAGGTCATCGAAAACGATCTCATCTCACAACGCTACGATCTTTCCCGAACATCCCTCATTATCTTCGATGAGGTTCACCGAGCCGTCGGGAATTACTCCTATGTGTACATCGCGGAGATGTACAAGAAGCAACGGCAGGACCGACGGAGCCTTGGTATGACCGCCTCACCAGGCTATGACCTTCCTACAATCCTTGAGATCTGCAAAACCCTTGACATCACCAACATTGAGATTAGGACAAAAACAGATCCTGACGTCCGCCCGTATGTACACGAACTGGAGATACGATGGAAGGAAATCATGCTGCCTCCTGAGTTTCTCCACACACTCCAACTACTGAGAAAGGCGCTCGCAATGCGCCTCGATCTTCTCAAAAAAACCGGTGTGCTGGATTCCGCTTCAATCACGCTTATCAACAGAAAGAAACTGCTCGAGGTACAGCAGAAAATACAACAGTTGCTGCGATCGACACCGCAACCGTCACAAACCTTGTTTCAAGCAGCTTCTGCACAAAATGCGGCGATCAAACTCGCCCATGCCATCGAACTGTTACAGACCCAAGGAGTGAACGCCCTGAATGGTTATTTTACGCGCATGGCGGCCGAGGCTAGTTCAAAAGGAGGAAGCAAGGCCTCCCGCGACATCATGAGAGACCCCAACGTACTTGAAGCACTCGCCTACCTTAAATCATTGAAGATTGAGCATCCGAAGATACCAGAGATCGTCTCCATCGTTAGAGAACAGCTCACTGCAAACCCTCACTCGAAGATCATCGTCTTTACCCATTACCGAGACACCTCCCAATACGTTCTACAGCAGCTTGAAGTGGTCCCGGGCGCTCTCCCTGTCCGCTTCATCGGACAAGCTGCGAAAGAAAACGACAAAGGGCTCACCCAGAAAGAACAGATCGACATCATCAGACGATTTAAGGAAGGAGACTATAACATCCTGATTGCAACCTCCGTTGCTGAGGAAGGACTCGATATACCCTCTACGGACCTCGTCGTCTTCTTTGAACCGGTCCCCTCGGAAATCAGGACCATCCAAAGGAAGGGAAGGACCGCACGAAAAATGGCAGGGAAAGTGATCATCCTGATTGCTAAGGGCACCCCTGATGAGGCATACTACTGGTCCAGCAGATATAAGGAACGCAAAATGCACGGTGAACTCGAGGTGCTCAGAAACGCCCTGAAACATAAAGTAAAGGACCCCACAGAGCTCTACCAAGCATCTCTTCAAGAGGAAAACCAGCGGAAGCTCGAGCAGTTCTCACCAAAAACAGGGCTGAAGATCATCGTCGATCATCGAGAGTCCCGATCACCAGTGACCAGGTTCCTCTCCCTTAAAGAGGTGGAGATTTCCGCGCAGCAGCTCGACGTCGGCGACTATGTGCTCTCCACCCGTATCGGTGTCGAGAGGAAAACTGTCGATGATTTCCTCAACTCGCTCATCGGCGGGAAACTCTTTGTTCAGATGAAAAACCTCCGAGGCGCGTACTCACGTCCCCTCCTCGTCGTCGAAGGGGAAGGTCTGCTGACGAAAAGAAACATCAGCCATAATGCGATTTTTGGGAGCTTCGGCTCCATTATTGTCGACTACGGCATCCCCATCATCACCACCCATTCATCCCAAGAGACCGCTGACTTCCTCTATGTGATGGCCCAACGGGAGCAAAAAACAGGGAATAAACCCGTTGCCATCCGCGGGGAGAAATGGGCGACTTCGCTCCATGAGCAGCAACAGTTCATTGTCGAAGGACTCCCGAATATTTCCGTAGTTCTCGCACAGCGCCTCTTGCGGCACTTTGGCAGCATCCGGAGGATTGCGAATGCGACTGTGGAAGACCTCTGCGAGATCCAGGGGATTGGGGAGACCATCGCCCAAGAGCTTATCAAGGTGTTAAACACCGAGTACCAACCATAAAACCTCGTGCCCAAATATTTTTATCCAACTTGGTGATTACCCTGAGGTTTAGGGGTGACTGTTATGCCCACGGATACAAAGCTACTAGACCAGATTTGCGATGGGTTAAACATGATAAGTGAGGATAACTCAATACCACGAAATATCAGGAAAGGGGCGGAAGAAGTCAAACAAATTTTACTCAAGCCGAATGACCCGATCGACCTACGTGTCTCCTCCGCGAACAATAGACTTGATGAGCTCGCCAACGACCCCAACATCCCTCTCCATGGGCGGACCCTTATTTGGAACATCATGAGTCGCCTCGAGGAGCTGGCCTAACATTATTTTATACCATGCAGGAAAAGGACGCTTCGTTGCTAACAACGGAATGGAGGAACAAGAATGATACGAATCGGACAGGCAGGAATCCCGTTATCCTGCAAAGGACGCACTAACAAGGACGGGATCGTGTACACCCACAAAAACCTTGATTTGAATGCGATTGAGATCCAGTTCGTTCGGGGGTTATACATCCTCTCTGACGAGGAAGCGCAGTTCATCAAGGAGTACGCGCAGAAAAACGACATCGAAATCCACGTCCACGCCCCCTATTACTTGAACCTCGCTGGCGACAAAGAAGAAGTCGCGATGAGTTTTGAAAAAATCCTTAAATCAGCGCAGATGGCAGACAGCATCGGCTCAAAAACTGTGATTATCCACCCCGGATTCTACGGGGAGAACAACCCGAAAAAAACAATGAAACTCATCGTGAAAAACTCAAAAAAAATCGTCAGCCTGCTGAAGAAAGAACGCCTCAAGACCAAGCTTGCCATTGAGACGATGGGGAAGCAGAAAGTCTTCGGCAGTCTCGATGAAATCATAGAGATCTGCAGGAGCGTCAAAGACGTGGTCCCGGTCATCGACCTTGGTCACATCCATGCCAGAGGCAACGGTTGTCTGAAAGAAAAAGAGGATTTCGAAGCGATCTTTGACAAACTCAAACCACTGCGGCTACGCCACTACCTGCTCCATATCACCGGGGTGCTCTACGAAAACGGTAACGAACTCTACCACCTCCCCATCAAGAAAGGAGATATGCCGCTTGCTCCGTTAATCGACGTCATCCTCGACCGCAAGCTCAACGTCACCCTCATCTCGGAATCACCTCTGCTTGAGCACGATGCGGTGTACGTCAGGCTCCAGGTCGAAAAAGCTATTATGAAACGAACCGGGAAAGAGGTCGCCTACTACAAGGACCTCTCAGAGGTTTCATGAGTAGTCAGGATGCCTATCAGCAGTCTATCGAATATATCCAACGAAAAACAAAAGGAATCTTACAGGAGGTCTCCCGAAAGGATGTCGATAGCATCGTTCGAGCGTTTTTTAAAGCACGACGCATCTTCGTATACGGTGCGGGACGCTCCGGTCTCGTCTCCAAGGCGTTCGCTATACGGCTCGTACACCTCGGGTTCCAGACTTTTGTCATCGGGGAGACCATCGGCGCCCCTGTGAAGAAAAACGATCTTGTCTGTATCATCTCCGGGTCAGGAGAGACGATCCCTGCAGTCATGACAGCTGATATTGCCCATGACATCGGTGCACGACTCGTGGTGATCACGGGTAGGAAAGATTCTCGACTAACGAAGCATGCAGACATCGCAGTCATCCTCGCCTCCGAATGTACCGAACAGGCCCGGAAACAGTATGCTCCCCTTGGGACGCTCTTTGAGGCAAGCGCCTGGATTTTCCTGGACAGCATCATCGCCGAGCTTATGGAAAAAAAAGGAGAGACCGAGGAGACCATGCGTTCGCGCCATGCAACCTTAGAACTTCCGCCCTGAGGGCCCCCTGCGTTCTAAGTTTTTAAGGAGAAAAAACATGGATTCTCTACCCATATCTTTTTAAAAGCCTGTTTTATCTACGCACCTAAACAGACAGGTGAACGACTATCGCTAAGACCACGAGATACACCCGCCAACCAATCGTTAGCGTCCTTGGCCATGTTGACCATGGGAAGACCTCCTTACTTGATTACATCAGGGGATCAACTGTTGCTGCACGAGAGGCTGGCGCAATCACTCAGCACATCGGAGCCACTGAGGTACCCATCGATGCGATTTACTCGATGTGCGGAGACCTGCTCGGCGGCAAGAAATTCACAGTCCCAGGCCTCCTGTTCATAGACACACCAGGGCATCATGCGTTCACCACGCTACGTGCACGTGGCGGGTCGCTGGCTGACATCGCGATCCTTGTTGTCGATATCAATGAAGGGTTCCGACCACAGACCCATGAGTCTATAAGCATTCTTCGTCAATACAAAACCCCGTTTGTGATCGCCGCGAACAAGATTGACGCAATTAATGGTTGGCAACGCAGCAGTGAGGTCGCGAACCAGCGAATCGAAAACCAACACCCCACGACCAAACGTCTTTTTGAGGAGAAACTTTACGACCTCATTGGTGTAATCTACGACAAGGGATTCGAATCAGATTTATACTTCAACATCAAGGATTTCACAAAGGCCATCCCGATCATCCCAGTGAGTGCAAAAACTGGGGAAGGAATCCCGGAGCTGCTCATGATCCTGGTCGGGCTAGCCCAGCGGTTCCTCGAGGAACAGCTGAAGAGCGAAACCGGCCCAGCGAAAGGAACGGTCCTCGAGGTAAAGGAGGATGTCGGGCTCGGTACTACAGTCGACGCGATCATTTATAGCGGTGTGCTGAAAAAAGAAGACACCATCATCCTAGGGACCAGAGAAGAACCGTTGGTTACCAAAATCAAGGCGCTGCTTAAACCAAAGCCCATGGATGAGATTCGTGACCCGCGGGAGCGGTTCGATAGCGTCAAGCAGGTCCATGCCGCCTGTGGTATTAAGATCTCGGCGCCAGATCTCGATCGGGTCGTCCCTGGCGCTCCGCTCCGGGTCGCATACGGAAACGAGACAGAACTCATCCAGGAGATCCAGCAGCAATCCCAGGTGAAGATTGACCTCGACAAAGACGGCCTGTACATTAAAACCGACACAATCGGATCACTTGAAGCTCTCGTGAAGGAATCACGGGAGAAAGGGATCCATATTAGGAAGGTCGATATCGGGAACATCTCGAAGCGGGACATCACGGACACAGCAGCGGTGAACAACCCGCTCGATCGCGTTATTTTCGCGTTTAACGTCAGGATGCTTCCTGAGGCTAAAGAGGAAGCCGCAAGTACCGATGTCACTGTGTTTAATGAGGATATCATCTATACGATCATCGAGAACTACGATGCTTGGCTCGCGAGAAAGAAAGATGAACTAGAGAAGAAACGCAGGGAGGATTATACCCACCCAGGGATGATCAAGTTCCTCCCTGAGTACATCTTCCGGGTGAGCCACCCAGCTGTGATTGGAGTCCGTGTGCTTGGCGGTAGAATCAAGGTCGACATGCACCTCATGGATGAGGACGGTAAATCCATCGGCAGCATTAAAGGCATGCAATCTGAGAATAAGCCGATCGCGGAGGCGATCCAGGGGCAGGAGGTCGCAATCTCCATTGAAGGTGTCACGGTCGGCC
Organism: Thermoplasmatota archaeon; assembly: GCA_035543435.1. Lineage (GTDB taxonomy): Archaea > Thermoplasmatota > E2 > DHVEG-1 > DHVEG-1 > SM1-50. The sequence continues at coordinate 24,714 of DATKKD010000155.1, read as the reverse complement.
GTCAAATCAAGGGCGGGGACATCTTTTTTACGGATATCCCTGAGAGTGACGCAAAGAAACTGAGACTGTTAGACGTCTTGAATGAGGACGAGAAGGACGTGCTGAACAAGATCCTGGTAATCAAGCGAAAGACGAATAAATTCTGGGGGATGTAACCCACGTCTTTTCCCTAGAACGAGGTGAAACGAAGCGACACGTTAAAATAGAGTGTTCTGGTTTTCGGGTATGGCATTTACTGGAGGAGTGTGTTTTCCCATGGAAACTCAAATAAAAACTAAATCATTTAATGAAAAGCATGGTCAGATAAGAACATCGATGCAACGATTCTTCGCTCTGCTGATGATCATTGCAGGCCTTTTTATGGTAACGGTACCGTCGACCATGGCCGCGGAAGCAGGCGGCGAGGCGAACTTGGTCGTCCCTGACCTAAGCCAGGTGCAATTCTTTGGTATCAACGCAAGGTTGCTCCTAGGGATTGGCCTCATTGTCTGTCTCCTAGGACTCCTCTTCGGGTTATTCAACTACCTCCGGGTGAAACGCCTGCCAGTGCACAAATCCATGCGGGATATCTCTGACTTGATCTATGAGACCTGCAAGACCTATTTGGTCACCCAAGGAAGGTTCCTTCTCATCCTTTGGGCGTTCATCGGTGCGGTCATCATCATCTACTTCGGATTCCTCCTCCATTTCGAGGTGTTCCGCGTCTTTGTCATCCTCATGTTCAGTCTTATCGGTATCGCGGGAAGCTACGGGGTCGCCTGGTTCGGCATTCGTATCAACACCCTCGCGAACTCGCGGTCGGCATTCGCAAGCCTTCGTGGTAAACCACTGCCAGTGAACCAAATTCCCCTCAAAGCGGGCATCAGCGTCGGGATGTTCCTCATCAGCGTGGAGCTCTTCATGATGCTGGCAATCCTCCTTTTCATCCCAGGCTCCTATGCGGGTCCTTGTTTCATCGGTTTTGCGATCGGTGAATCCCTCGGCGCGGCAGCGCTGCGTATCGCAGGGGGCATCTTTACGAAAATCGCGGACATCGGCTCCGACCTTATGAAAATCGTGTTCCGTATTAAAGAGGATGACGCCCGGAATCCTGGAGTCATCGCCGACTGCACCGGGGACAACGCGGGTGACTCAGTTGGACCGACCGCGGACGGTTTCGAGACTTACGGAGTCACCGGAGTCGCGCTCATCTCCTTCATCGTCCTGGCTATCAAAGACCCATTGATACAAGTCATCCTGCTCGTCTGGATTTTCGTCATGCGTATCTTAATGATTGTTGCCAGTAGCCTCTCCTATTTGATTAATGATGCGATTACGCGGGCGCGCTATGTGAAGGCAACGAAGATGAACTTTGAAGCCCCTCTTACTTCCCTGGTCTGGATCACATCGTTTATCTCAATCCTTATGACCTTCATTGCATCTTATTTCCTTATCCCTAATCTCGGAGGGGACCACACGCTATGGTGGAAGCTTTCCATCATCATCACCTGTGGTACCCTTGCTGGCGCGGTGATCCCTGAGTTCGTCAAGGTGTTCACGTCCACGAAATCCGCCCATGTCAAGGAGGTGGTGATCTCCGCCCGTGAAGGAGGCGCATCCCTGGATATCCTCTCAGGATTCGTCGCTGGGAACTTCAGTGCATACTGGCTTGGATTTTCAATTCTGCTACTCATGGGTATAGCGTACGTAGTAAGTACCATGGGGCTTGGTATCCTAATGATTGGGCCGGCGATCGTACTAGGGCCTGCGGTGTTCGCTTTTGGGCTTGTCGCCTTCGGGTTCCTTGGCATGGGGCCGGTGACGATCGCAGTCGACTCCTATGGTCCCGTCGCGGACAATGCGCAGTCTGTGTACGAGCTCTCCTTGATCGAACAGGTGCCGAACGTCCAAGAGGAAATCAAAAACGAGTTCGGTTTTGAGCCGGATTTCACGCATGCGAAGGACTTGCTCGAGGAGAGCGACGGGGCAGGGAACACCTTCAAAGCTTCCGCGAAACCTGTGCTCATCGGCACCGCGGTCGCTGGCGCAACCACGATGATTTTTTCCATCATCATTCTGCTCACCAACAAGCTGGACCCGGCCCTCATCGGGAACCTCTCGTTGCTCCATCCGCCGTTCTTCCTCGGACTCATCGCCGGAGGCGCGATGATCTACTGGTTCACTGGCGCATCAACACAAGCGGTTTCCACAGGAGCGTATCGCGCGGTCGAGTTTATCAAACGCAACATCAAACTCGAAGGCGTCGAAAAAGCGTCCGTCACCGACAGCAAGAAGGTGGTCGAGATCTGCACGCAGTACGCACAGAAAGGCATGTTCAACATCTTCATCGCCGTATTTTGCGCGACCCTTGCGTTCGCATTCCTAGAGCCGTATTTCTTCGTTGGGTACCTCATCGCAATCGCGATCTTCGGGCTCTTCCAGGCGATCTTCATGGCGAACGCGGGTGGCGCCTGGGATAACGCCAAGAAGGTCGTTGAGGTCGACCTGAAGGAGAAGGGCACCGAGCTGCATGCGGCGACCGTCATCGGCGACACCGTCGGGGATCCATTCAAGGATACCTCCTCAGTCGCGATGAACCCGATCATCAAGTTCACGACCCTGTTCGGACTCCTTGCGGTGGAACTATCTGTCTCCCTCGCAAACCAGTATGGGAACGGTAACGCGGCGAACCCAGCGACTCTTTCCCTGTTCGTCCTGTTCCTCTCGATCTCCATGTATTTTGTCTTCCGTTCGTTCTACGGGATGCGGATCAAGACAGAAGAAGCGGCACCGATGCCACCAGAGACACAAGGACCGTAAACCGCAATGCTCTCACCTTCTGTGAGAGCGTTTTTCCCTTTTTCATTTTACTGTGTCCAAAACAAGATGTAGAAGATGATAATGTACCCTACTACGGTCATGATCATGGAGAGGATCCAGATCCAAAACAAGAGCCGTGCACGTTGCTGTGGATTGCTTACCATCTCCTTTATTCTGAGAGCCATGTTTTCACACATTCGTGCTTTTTTTTTTATTACTTATTGAGTTGGTATCAGCTTGATAGTCACATCTTTAAAAGTTTACAATTGACAGATCGTAAGATAGTTCGTACAACTTCAGGAGGTGATCACTCATTCTTTCATTCTATACTCTTTCTGATCTTATAAAATTTACAGTAATATTTTTATTTCCGAGAGAAACTAATGTTATTCTTTGATTATCATTTGAAAAGGAATAGGAATAGGAGGCATTCCTCCCGTAAAAATTCAACACTAACGTTTTTTCTGTGATCATATACATTCCCCATGTGACGTTTTGCACGATGGTCAGGGAGAAGTTTCCGTTCTCTAAGAAATCGAGAGTTTCTACTCTAGTTGTGTTTGCCTTTTGCCATTTTCCTATGATATTTGTTTCTGGCGTGTTCGTGGATTCACATCCACTCAACCCGACACAAACAAGAATGGTGAGTATCACTCCAATGATGAGTTGTTTTTTCATATCTTATCCATTTGTAATCACTACTTCTATAATAACATATCTTATTGCTGGAATGCATTGACATTGTTTAACAACTATACTGTTTCCATTTACTCTCCTTTTTGTATGATATCAAATACACTATCCAAAAAAGCTTTCGTATCCTCCTCTTCTGCTTCTTTGATTAAAAGTGCATTAGTATCCTGATTTGCTAAATATGCCGATTGTGACACTAGCTGGTTATATTGCCTCACCGCTTCGACAATCATCTGTGCGGCAGGTTGTCTACAAAGCTTCTGATATTCCTCTTCTGAGACATCATAAGCATTTATGCTTTGTATTTTTTTGTGCATCCCGTTCACATCCCATAGAGAAATGAATGTTTTTGATAATTAATAAAATAGAATTGGCAGATGCTTATGCAGGAAAAAACAACCCTGTGAGACTTTTTTTAAGGGATGACAAAGGGTTTTTGCGCTGGATGCCAATCGGCATTGAACCACAGTATCTTCTTCGAATTTTTTTCGATCGTCCCGACGATGAGTTTCGGAAATATTCTTGGTCTGCCCCAATAGTTACCGTCCCATATATTGCTACAGTTCACAAAAGCAGCATGGTGCTTGTTTCTTAGAAAGTTGTTGTGAAAGACGGTATTGTTGAACGAGGAAACAAAGAAAACGCCATGTGTATTGCTTGAGATGCTATTCCCAGAAATCGTGTTACCGTGGGAATCATCCAGGTAGATCCCGGAACCATTGTTCCCTGCTATCGTGTTCCTGTCAATCGTGTTCCGTTCGTGTTTCAGAATAGAGATGCAATTGTTGTTGTCGGTAATGGTATTTTCAGAGACGGTGTTCCTGTCACTCACGAGGCGTACAGCATCATAATTCCTGGTCATGGTGTTGTTGAGAATCGTGTTAGCATCGCTTCCATTATCCAGTAGGATTCCGTAACAATTATTCGTGATGATGTTCTTGTTCATGATGTTGTGATCGCTAAAGGAGAGATAGATGCCATATTCGTTGTTTGAGATGGTGTTCCCGGAGATGCTCGTGTTTCTGCTCCCAGATAAGCCGATGACCGCGTAGCAACTGTGTGCGATAGTGTTCTGAATGATGGCGTTACACGTACTATCGTAATCCAGCATGATACTGTAATTGTTGTTTTCGATGACGTTCTGAGCAATGGTATTATGATCCCCGCCTCTTAGGTAGATGCCGTTCCCGTCGTTGTTTGAGATGGTATTGTTAATGATGGTATTTCGATCCCCAGAAAGTGAGAAGCCGAAAAAGTTATTCCAAAACGTGTTGTCCTGCACGGTGTTGTCCCAACCATGGAGGTCAGTACCAAAAAGGCTCCCGGTGATCGTGTTGCCAGTGATGGTACAGTAGGAGGAGCCCCAGATCTGGATTCCGACCATCGTATCGGATATCACCTGGTTTTGAACAGAAATATTGGTACATTGAATCAGTATGATTTGCCCGACATCACCATCAACTACGACATCTGATTCCTCGTGCATATACACAAGCGGTTTGCCATTCACTGTGTTATTCATTAGACGGTTGTTCCACACGGTATCATCGGCGATAAAGACGCCTGAGTGGAACAAGGAATTATTCGCAATGGTGTTGTTTTTGCATGAATCTGTTAAGTAGATACCGTACCGGGTGTTGGTGACGCTGTTCCGGGTGATCGTGTTGTTGTCACCCGAGAGAAAAAGATAAGCGCCCTTGATGGTGTTGTTAGAGAATATGTTACTGTTGCCGGAGAGCCGTATCCGATCACGTGGTGTGTCGATGATGTTATTGATAAGGACGTTGTGACTGGAGTCGATTCTGACACCCTCGCCCCGCGACGAGGTGTATTGAATGGTAAATCCGCTCATGGTCACCCAATCAGAGATGAGCGTAAGGGTGTAGGCGTAGTATCCAATGATGTGAGTCGTATTCTTGTCCCCACCAAGGAGAGAGATTGCCTTGTTGATGATGACGTATCCGAGATACGTGCCAGGGAACACAAACACCGTATCACCGTTACTCGCGTTGTCGATTGCGTCCTGGATCGTCGTGTAATTCCCTGGTCCACTCCCCCCAACGTAAAGCCAGTTTCCTCTTGAAAATGGACCGGAAGGCACGGGAATGCCTTGTGCGGTCAAGGGAATACTACTTGTCTCGATGAATAGAAGAATGATTCCAACCGTCAAATAGGCTCTTCTCATTGTTTTTTTCTTCCTGATAAGATTTTATTAAGCCGTTCTCCTTTAAGAACATATCCTCCTTGGGAAAACATCAACGTGATTTTTATTAAATCAATATGAATAATAAATATTTTTTCTGGTAGCAATCAGATATTTAATGAAGTTAACTCAAGTGATGGTGGATTTGATCCGTTTCAACCTGAAGACGTTTTCCCGTTCGAGCTCTTCAAGACGGGTGCGTATGAACGCCTCGGTTCGTCGAAGTTCCGGGAGGATTTTGAATTCCAAAGCATTGACGATACGTTTGTTCTTCTCGATTTCCTCAACAAGACGCCGTAACGTCGTCTCAAGCTCAGCGGCAAGGACGATATCCTCCACGAGTTGTTCGTACGCGTCTGCCGCTTCATCGATTCGGACGCTCATCCCGATGATCCCGTACCCTCGCTTGTCGATGCGTCGTTTCACGGTACCGCTCTCAAGGGTCGTGGGCACGAGCACCCCCATGACGTTCTTGCTGCCCATGGTAATCTGCGGGTCGTCTCTGATGGAAAACGCGACCGAGCTGACCGTGGTTATCCCGTCGACCCCCGTCGCAATCGTGAGCTTCTCCTCAGCCTTCCGGTAATCCTGGATTATCTTCTGGCGAATGTCCCGTGCTTTGGAAAGGATGTTGAAGAATTCGAGCACGAGGCCGTCCCGTTTCATCTTCAAGAGGTTGTGTCCCCGGTCGTACAGCGCGATTTTCCGTTTCACCGCGATGAGCTCGGTCCGTGTCGGCTTCACCTCTTGGCTGACCATGGTGCTACTCCTTCTTCTTCCTATGCAACGGATGGTACTTTTCGAGGGTCTTACGGTCGATCATGGTCAGCGCACTTTCAGGGACCATCCCGATGAGCTCCCAGCCGAGCTCCAGGGTCTGCTCAAGCGTTCTATCCTCATCGCGACCTTGCCTGATGAATCTGTTCTCGAAGACATCGGCGAACTCCAGGAATTTCTTATCCGCATCTGAGAGCGCCTCTTTGCCGACAATCGCGATCAAGTCACGAACGTCCCTGCCTTTTGCGTACGCGGCGTACAAACCTTGTTCCACGGATCGGTGGTCCTCACGGGTCATCCCTGGGCCTATCCCCAGCCGCATCAATCGTGAGAGTGACGGCAGTGGGTTGATCGGTGGGTAAATGCCTTTTCGATGGAGCTCTCGGGAGACCGCTATCTGTCCTTCCGTGATGTACCCGGTGAGGTCTGCCACGGGGTGCGTCCAGTCGTCCTCAGGAATTGTGAGAATCGGGATCTGGGTAATCGAGCCTTTCTTGTTCTTGATTCTCCCTGCACGTTCGTAGATCGTCGCGAGATCCGTGTACATGTACCCAGGGTAGCCTTTCCTCCCTGGCACCTCTTTGCGTGCGGCCCCGATCTCACGCAGCGACTCCGCATAGTTCGTCATATCGGTGAGAATAACGAGCACATGCATGTCATGGGTGTATGCGAGGTATTCAGCCGCAGTCAGGGCAAGCCGCGGGGTGATAATCCGTTCCACCGCAGGATCATTCGCAAGATTCAGGAACACAATTGCGCGTTTCAACGCACCTGTTCGCTCGAAATCCTTCATGAAATACTGGGCCTCCTCGTTGGTGATGCCCATCGCCGCGAACACGACTGCGAAGCTTTCCTCTTTCCCAGGGACCTTCGCTTGTCGCGTGATCTGCAGCGCAATCTCATTGTGCGGAAGCCCTGCCCCTGAAAACAGCGGGAGCTTTTGTCCTCGTACGAGTGTCAACAGTCCGTCAAGGGTGGAGATGCCAGTCTGGATCGACTCCCGGGGGCTGTCCCGCGCCCAGGGGTTGATCGCAGCGCCGATGATCTCCATGTTGTCCTCGGGGATAATCTTGGGACCACCGTCAATCGGTATCCCAGAGCCGTTCAGGATACGACCGAGCATGTCCTGCGATACCGCTAGCTTAATGGTCTCACCAAGAAACGTTGCACCAGAGGCGAGGTTGATCCCGACCGTGCCTTCGAACACCTGGACCACGACGACGTCTTTACTTGTGTCCAGAACCTGGCCTCGTTTCAGGGAACCGTCTGGTAACTGGATCGTGACGAGTTCTCCGAACCCGACCGCCTCGGTTTTTTCCACGAAAATCAACGGGCCAGCGATTTCTGAAATGGTTTTGTATTCCTTTACCATGCCACGACCTCCACACCCATCGTCTGGAACTCCTTGCGCATCTCCGTCGTCGCTTTCTTGAGATACTTCTCGAAATCAGTCTCGAACTTCGAGTTTGCAAGAAGGTCTCTGGATTTCATCTTCAAGATCTCACTCACCGGTGCTCCACCGTCCAGCGCCTTGTACGCGGCGTTGCCGTACTCCATGATCGCCTTGAGCAACTTGTACTGTTTCTCGATAGAACAGTACGAGTCAACGTCATGACCAGCGTGCTGCTGAAGGAATATCTCACGGATCGCACGCGCGATCTCGAGCGTGAGCTGCTCTTTCTCAGGGAGCGCATCGGATCCGATGAGCTGGACGATCTCCTGCAGCTCCGCTTCTTTCTGAAGCATCTCCATGGTTTTCACCCGCAGCTCCTTCCATTCGGGTGACACATGCTCCGCGAACCAGTCCTCCAGCGTGTTCGTATAAAAACTGTAGGAGGTGAGCCAATTAATCGCAGGGAAATGGCGTCGGTGCGCAAGGTTCGTATCAAGCGCCCAGAAGACCTTCACGATACGTAGTGTGTTCTGAGTGATCGGTTCTGAGAAATCAGCTCCTGGTGGACTTACAGCTCCGATGACCGTGATGCTCCCTTCCTTATCGTTAAGGGTTTTCACACGGCCGGAGCGCTCATAGAACGCAGAGAGTTTTGTTGCGAGGTACGCGGGGTATCCTTCCTCACCCGGCATCTCTTCCAGCCTGCTGGAGATCTCCCTCATCGCCTCTGCCCATCGGCTCGTGCTATCTGCCATGAGGGAAATCCCGTATCCCATATCCCGGTAGTATTCAGCGATGGAAATACCGGTGTAGACGCTCGCTTCTCGAGCAGCGACCGGCATGTTACTCGTATTAGCGATGAGTACTGTTCGATCCATCAACGGTGACCCGGTCCTCGGGTTCTTCAGCTCAGGGAACTCGGTGAGCACCTCGGTCATCTCGTTACCTCGCTCCCCGCAGCCGATGTACACCACGATTTCGGAATCGCTCCATTTCGCGAGCTGATGCTGCATCACGGTTTTTCCGGTCCCGAACCCACCGGGGATACAGGCGGTCCCTCCTTTTGCGACAGGGAACAAGGTATCGAAGATCCGTTGACCAGTTAAGAGGGGGATATCGGGCATGAGTTTCTCTTTGAATGGCCGTGGCATCCTCACCGGCCAGCGTTGCATTAAATACAAGGGTTTTCCCTGGATGCTGCCGACGTGGTCATTGACCGTGTACGACCCTTCCCTAATCTCCTCGATGGTACCAGAGACGCCAGGAGGTAACAGCACCCGATGTTCGATGTCAGGGGTTTCTTGGATAGTACCAATGATGCTGCCGCTTGACAGCAAGTCCCCTTTCTTCACCGTCGGGATGAACTTCCATTGCCTCTTGCGGTCGAGTCCGGGTTCCATGACCCCCCGAGCGATGAAATCACCCATTTTATCTCGAAGGACTGGCAAGGGACGTTGAATCCCATCATAAATGCTCGTGAGCAGCCCGGGACCAAGTTCGACAACCAGTGGTTCACCGGTCGTGATCACCTGCTCGCCCGGCCGGATGCCTGAGGTCTCCTCGTACACCTGCACGATGCTTCTCTCGCCGACGAGCTGGATGACCTCACCCATGAGCTTGAGATCTCCGACGAAGACCACGTCGTACATCCGTGGTTTGATACCAGTAACAGTCACGACCGGTCCTGCGACCCGGTAGATTTCACCTTTCTGTGTCTGTGTCGTCATAACGTTTTACCACCATTTTATTTCTTATATAGATCAATACCAATGACTCGTTTAATCCGTTCTCGTAAATCGTCTTCTTCAAGTTTGCCGACCGATATCACGATCGGCCTGACGCTTTCACGCGCCTTTTTTTTCAAGGAATTTGAAAGTTTTTTATAATCCTCATCATTGAGAACCAAAATGTCGATGTCTTTCTCTGCAATCATCTCCGCCACCCTTGGTTCGATGTTCTCCTCGACGTAGGTGTTCCTGATTCCTGCGAGTCTGAACCCGAGGATGAAGTCACGACTCCCGACGACGGTGATTCCGGGCATCACATCACCATCATCTCCCTGATGACCGGGTCAGGGAGCCCTTTCTCTTTGCCTCTGGCAAGGATGCGTAGGTTATCCACCTCGATGCGTTTTCTGGTGAGATAGTCGATGACGGGGAGGACGGACAACGGATGCAGGTAAGAGGATTTGGTCACTCGCCTCAGGTACTCTTTTTCCAGTGCACGTATGAGGTACGTAAGCGACCCTGCCTTTGCGATGGTGCCGACTTGGTCTGTGATCGACTCCATGAAGGGGTGTCTTTGGAGTTCCTCGAGGAACGTGCTGAAATCAACGGCCTCGATGAAACGACGCATGGTTTTCTCAGGAGTCTCTCCGTTCGAAAGTATCATCGTGGAGATTCTATCAGGCTCGACGCTTACGTATTTTGTCATCAGCAGAGTCTTGAGATTGATGAGGTCGATTTCTCTGCGAATGAAATCAAGAAAAATCGTGTTTGCCTCCGAGCGTGTCTTCACAGAATGGAGAAGCGTGGTGTAGTACTGCTGTTCAAGTTTGTTTTCGCATGCTGCAAGGTCAGTTCGCCATTCCTCCTGAAGACTTCTGAGGAGGTCGTAGTATTCGTTCTTCTTCAAATTTTCTATGGTTTCCTCAAGGGTTTTGCTACGGTTGACGATGTCGCTCCAGTACGGTCCGGGGTACTTGCCCGCGGGGCGTATCGCCCGCATGATATCCTCGTTTTTCGCGTTGTAAATCTTCCCCCTTAACAGGGTCTTGATGTTCTGTAGGTCCTCACGTCCAAGGTATGCGGCCAGCATGAGGGCTAAATCCCCTTCGGAGAACCCGAGAATCTCATGGAACACGGCAGCCATGTTTCGGTTGAGCGCAAGTTCTAAGAGCTCAAACCCGGTATAGTTCATGCTGAGTTCCGTAATCTCCTTGTTGTACCGACTTTCCTGGAGAAACCTGGTGATTTCATGGATGTCCATCATGAGAAGCTTTTCGTAGGTCTCACGGGAAAGCAGGTATGCTCGTTTCGCCCTCACCCGTGCGGTGACGTACGGGTAGTTGCCAGACGAGAACAACGACCCGAGTCTGGAGAGGTACGGGAGTATCTCGGTTTGCTCGCCGGTTGTCTTCTGCATGTGGATTCTCACCCGAAAAGGTGTTCTGCAATCTCCTTTAAGGAATTATCCCATATTGCTGCGGCAATCGTCTCATACCGGTAGTCCACAGTGATGGTCTTGTCATCGTTCTCCGCTATGATGCCGCCGAGGCAATCGATGACCCCGCCGTACTGTAACTTCGTTAACGATCGCACGACCTTCTCGTCTCGCTCGTTCGAATAGACGACTGCGGCCTCAGGCAGTTCCTTTTCGAGGTTTTTGAACAGGGCGGAGAGGATCTTCTGATGGGGAAGGGTCTGCAGGGAGGCTAGGCACTGCTGATAGGTGTTGGCAAGGATGACTTTCTTGGCGTTAAGCTGTATCTTTTTCGCTTCGATCTCGACCGCGCTCCTCTCCTGGGCCTGTAACATGGTGATCTGTTTCACGATCTCCAGCTTCTTCAGCTTACTTTTCGCTTCAATCTCCTTGCGTGTTGTCTGCAGAAGTTGGTCTGCTTGATGCTCCGCATCCCGAAGAAGCGACCTTATTTTTTCTTCTCCGTCATGTTCGATTTGTTCGATAACCTTTTCGAGCCCCATAGGCATCTCTAACCGTCTTTGTAGTTACAACTACCTGTGTGTTCTACCCGTGTGTGGTCTGTTCGTTTTACATTTTTTGTATGAGCAAGAAGGCGATGACCAGCCCGAAGAGCACGATGGTTTCAGGAAGGACCATGTAGATGAGCCCTCGCCCGAACATTTTATCGTTCTCCGCTGTTGCCCCAACGGCCGCGGCACCAATGGTTTTTTGTGCCCAAGCTGTCGCGATCGCTGCAGCCCCAATAGCAAGTCCAGCGCCCAGTGCGATGATTCCAGCGTCTGCTGCCATGTGTGTACCTCCTTTTTTTTCTTACTCCTGTATCGTATATTTTCTATGGAACTTAAACGGGGTGAATTTCACCCCAGCGCCCTTGTAGAACTTCATGAAGAATTCAACGTAATGAAGCCGTAGCGCCTGGATGCCCGAGGACAGAGACCCAAGAGCGAACACAATCAGCTGCATGAGGATTAACAGGATTACTCCCACGAGCCCTATGATGATGTTGCCGCTCAGGATCATCCCCAGGCCGATGACGTTAAACGCGAACGCCATCGCCCCCTTGGCGACACAAATCGCGGCAAGCCTGGTATACGAGATGAGATGACTCGTGACCTCTAATACCTCGATGAGGCCGAACCCGCCTGTGGTCACCAGGATGATGATGACCCCAAGGAGAGCAAGCACGATCGTCGCATACGGGATGAGAAGCTCTCCGAGGAACACTCCTGCCTTCAGCATTGGGATGATGGTACCCCAAAGAAGCGGTGCGACCGCGGTGGTTCTGAGGGGTTTCAGCCATTGGCCCCAGGTCCAGTCAGCCATCACAAAGATCAAGACAGTGATCCCGACGAGGACGCAGAGTAAGCCGAGTTTGGTAACAGCGTGTTTCCGGTTGTGTTTCCGCTCGCTGATGAAGCCAAGGATGAGCCCCAGACCGAGGTGCAGAAACCCTGCGAGAATGGAGATGACTAAAAGTTCTGTCAAGCCGAGGGCTTCCATCTTGTGGATTAAGGACGGGATGGGAATGCTTACGCCTAGTAGTTCGGACCAGCTGTGCGCATTTGCACCCTCCCCGGCTATCGTCTGAAATGTCATACCGAACATGTCACCAAACACAAATAACCCAAAGAGGAGAGCAAAGATACCGGCGATGATGATGTACCAGCCGATGTTGGAGAATCCCTCGCTATTTCGTAGTTTCGTCATGAAGAGGTACCCAACGAGGATCAACAGGATGCCAAAGCCGGCATCCCCGATCATAAGCCCGAAAAACAAGGGGAAAATCAATGAGAGGATGATGCTCGGATCGACATCACGATAGTTCGGGACCGAGTATAACTCTAGAAGGAACTCGAAGCGCCGTACTGGTTTTGGGTTCTCCAGTAAGGTGGGTGGCTCTTCCTCATGGCCCACCGGGAAATCCTCGAGGAACAAGGAGCCGCCGGTCTCCTTCTCAAGCGTCTCTTTAGTTGTTTGCAGATGCTCGGTTGGGATCCAGCAGTCGATTATGAATGAATGCTCCGTGGTTGCGAACCTGACCGGTGCCTCCGCTTTCTGGACCTTGATGGAGAGGTATTCCTCGCTAGCGAGGATAAACTCCGCGTATCGCTTCCGGTAGTCGAGCAGTTCGTTGGTTCGCTGCTGCAGTTTCTCAGAGAGCTCCTGCTTCTGGTGCGTCCATTTCTCGATGAACTGCTTCGGTAGGCCTTTTCCCTCGGGGAGTTTCATCTCGGTGAATCCGCATTCCGCAAGGAGTTTTCCTCCCGCTTCTGCGTATGCCTTTGCAATGAATAACGCGAACACCTGCTCGGCATCAGGGGCCACGACCAGGTCGAACTCGGCGGTGATACCTGGTAGTTCTTCCATGAGTCTCTTCATGTCGCGGGCGGAGCCGGTGAACACCGTTAGATGGTCATAGCCCGTGTAAAATTCCAAGGGAAGATCGATATTGACAAAGGGTTGTAATTGTGCGATGCGCTCATCGATTTTCTTCAGGTGATCCTCAATCCGTGTCTTATCCTCAGTCACTGAGAGGACGCTGAGTTCCAAGTCATGGATTTTAAGTTCTAGGTCCTTTGCTATCTGCGTTTCAGTCATGGTCGTGGATATCGTGTCGCTCTCAGGGTTGATGCCGAGGAGCTGCGCATTGGACCGAAGTGCCAGCAGCTGTTTGCTGGTCATTGACGCGTGCTCCAGGGGGGACCCAAGGGTGAGGTGTTCCTCCTGCGTTTCCGGGTGGTAATCGATGATGTGGGCAACACCCATGGAATGGAGAAGCTCTATGGTTTTTTCTAGGTCATGTTTTGAACCGATAATCAGTGCCCGTTTCATCTCTCGGGGTTTAAACATGTGTTGACTCCTTGAATTTGCGGAGGAACAGGTCTTGTGCTTTTTTTGTCTGGGCCTGTTTTTGTAGCTGTTCGGCCTCCATGGTGGCTTTATTCAGCGTGTGATGGCGCTCCTCCTCTATCTGTGAACGTGCGGCAGTGAACATAGCGTCTCGATCCTTCTTTAGTTGCTGTTCATAGGCTTCTTCGAGCTGATGAGCCTGTTTTTGCGTATGCGCGAGTATCTCGTTTCGTTGGTGTTCCGCCTGCTCGATTTTTTTGGCAATATCCGCTTCAGCGGTCTTTAGCTTCTCAAGGATTTCCTTTCGTTCCATTACGCTTACACATCCATACAGATTCTTATACGGCTAACCCCATATTACTCCCTTATTCTTAAAAATATTTAAACCCTCAATTTAGCAAATATCTATCTCACCAGAAAATCTTTTTTTGTTTCAGCGTTCCTCATATATAAACTTAACATCAATATAGTGTAGATATGTGTCATATGTCAGCCTTGAGCGATTCGTATCCGTGAAATCACAATTGATTCCAGGTCACCTCAACGCTCGCCCTCACATGTTCTGGTGACCGCTCACCGAAATATTCACCTACTTAAAAACATATCTAGAAACTCTTAATTGTATTTTTTAACGAACTAAAGTTTATATATCGTTCCATTATTATTAAAAAAAGCGGAGGACTTCATTTTCTATGCCCTATGACGTGGCTATTGTAGGCGCTGGTCCCGCTGGTTCCACAGCAGCGAAATTCCTTGCAGAAAAAGGCATCAAAACAGTATTGATAGATAAAAGTAAATTTCCTCGCGACAAGCCTTGCGGAGGTGGTCTCACTGCCAGCATTTTCAAAACATTTAATTACATTAACACAGAAGAGTTCATTGATTCATTTTGTTATGGCGGGGTAGTATGGTCGAAATCTTTGAATTCGATCCGAATAACATCAACCAAACCAGTTATCGGAACCGTTCTAAGAAAGCAGTTTGACCAAAAATTAGTAGAAATTGCTCAAGAGAACGGTGCTGAATTTGTGGAAAACAAAAAAATCACACACATTAAAATTAAAAAGGATGGTGTACGTTTGTTTGGCGATGCTGGATTTTCTGTCTCATCAGAGGTTGTTCTTGGGGCTGACGGTGTGTGGAGTACTATTGCGAAAAACACTGGGTTACGGCCAAACGATTCATCCTTTGGGATCTGCTTGTATAATGAAATTATACTAGGGGAGGAGGCCATTGAAAGATATTTTTCGAAAGAACGATTTGTTCATTTACATCTAAAATTTGAGGGAATCCCTGGGTATGGATGGGTGTTTCCAAAAAAGGAGTCCGTCAACCTTGGTGTCGGGGTCATCGATGCTGTGATCTTCAAGAAAAAATACATGATCGATTTGAAAGTGGTTTTTACTAAATATTTGTGGACACTAAAAAAAGCGGGCCTCCTGCCACAAGATCTCAGCTTGGGAGTGGTAAAAGGGGGAGCCTTGCCGTCTCACCCGTTAAGAAAAATGTACACCAATCGAGTGTTATTGTGTGGAGATGCAGCAGGTTTGATCAATCCATTAACGGGCGAAGGGATTGATTATGCCATGAATTCTGGAAAAATCGCAGCCGATCTCGTAGTGGAGGCTGTACAAAATGAGGAAACCAATGAAAAATTCTTATCGAAATATCAAACCAGAATACATCATCAATTCGGGAAAGACATCGACCTATTCCTCAAAGGGAGCAAACAATGGTATAAAGGGAATGAAAAATTTTTTTCGTTAATACAAAATGATAAGGAGATGGCAGAGATGTTTCTACAAATCATAACGGGAAATGAATGCATTAGTACAATAAAATGGAAGCTACTTCGACGATTTTTATCTCAGAGATTAAAGGAATTCTTTAAATAGAATCTGAATCAAGAGAGTAAGGTATCGTAGGCTATCTAAAAGACATGAAAATTTTTACGAAATGAAACGAAAAATTGAAAATAAGAAACCATGTATTTTTCTTGGTAACAATCAAGCATTGATTCGGTTTTCTTCGGTGCGTAATCAAACAAAATTAACAGGTCAACCCTGTCGTATTTTGGTGTCGAAGTATCCTGATGATAAGTAAAATTCCTCCGATTAAAAATATTTCCCCTAATCGTAAAAGTTTCAAGAACCAGATTAACAATGTTATCAATATGATCGTTTGTTGGGGTTGATCGTTTGCATATTTGGTTTTCATTACTTCATCGTATGTTGTTTGAAGATTTTGGATATACGAGGTTTTTACAGTTTGCGCCACCTTTGCCTCTGTTGCGGAAATTGTTGGTACCATTATCATTAGGAAAACCGCCAACAAACTTCCAAATAATAGAGTTTTTCTCATGTCATTATTCCTCCGATTTTTTGTATCCTCTTTCAGAATTTAAAGGTTTGGAAATGAGGTGAATAAAAAGGAAAGCATTGAACGGCATCATCGTGCTTCATCCCAATCATTCTTCATGGGTCTGACACAGAGGCGGTGAGCCGCTGCAGCAGCGTGGCGATATCCTGCGCTGCCTTCATGCATTCGGAGCTTCTTTGGAACGTGATGTCCCTGGCTTTCGGTTGAATGCCGATGAAGGAAACCCTCGTACCGCATCGACGGGTCAGTTCATCCGCGACCGCGGTCGCAGGAAGATAATGGGTGGTGAACAGACTTGTCTGAATCTCATCCCGCGACAGGAGCCGCCAGTTCCCTGGCGGTCGATTGAGTTCCGCTGCGTCGACGATGAGGAGATGAGACGGCTTCAAGGAGCAGGCGGGGGCGATGAACACCTCCGGTGTCATATGGCCTTCGTAGACGGTGAGCCGAGTGGACTGATGCTTCTTTAGAAGTCGTACCACTTCGAGACCGACCGCATCGTCACCCCGTAGCTCGTTGCCCATACCGATGACGACGACCCGGGTCGCATGCTCTAAGAAGGTCTCGAGGTTACTTAACAACCGCCTCGCCTTTTTTGTAATGAGCAAGTTCGAATTCCGTGGTCATCTCAATGGCGTCCTTCGGGCAGGACTCAGCGCACTGCGCGCAAAACGTGCAGTAGTCAAGGTCGAACACCGGCCGTTTCTTCCCGTCGATCTCCTGCATCCTGCAAGCGGTGGACGGGCAGTCGCGGGCGCACAGCCCACAGCTGATGCACCGGTCGATGTAGAATTTCATCTTCCCTCGGAGGTGGTCTGGCGGTGCATGTCTTTCCTTCGGGTACAGGACGGTGACCGGTTTCTTGAAGATGTACACCCAGATCTTAGGCAGCATCTTCCCTGGCGTCTTCATGAAATCCACCCCGCTGCGCGTATGATGATGATAAGGAAAATCTGGATGAAGGTCAGTGGGATGAGCCACCGGTACGCGAAGCTGATCATCTGATCCGTTCGGATACGAGCGACCGCTGATTTGATGAGGATGAGTAGCAGAATCACAAACAAGGTCTTGAGGAGGAATACGACGGCGGCCACGATCCAGGAGAGGAAGACGGGCTGCAGTGATACGAGTGGTAAGGGCCCGCCGAGGAACACCGCGGTGATGAGCCCTGCGCCGACCACCATCTCGGCATCGCGGGCGAGACGGAACAGGGCGAGCCTGCGCCCGGAGTACTCCACGAGCGGGCCTGCGACGATCTCGGTCTCCGCCTCCGGGATATCGAAGGGGAGCCGCTCCAGCTTCCCCTGGAGTGATACGATCGCAATCACGAATCCGAGTACCCCGATGACGAGTGCCAAGGGCTGGGTTTGTTGGAACAGGATGATGTCTGCCATCTTCCATGACCCGACAACGAGCGCTGGTGACAGGAGCGCAAGGAAGAACGGGATTTCGTAGGAGAACAACAGTGAGGCGACCCGCATTCCGCCTTTCTGCCCGAACACGTTCCCCGAGTACCACCCGCCCAGGAACAAGGCGAGTGTGGGAATCATCAAGAGGTAGAGCACGACTACGAGGTCGCCGTTGAAGCTGTGGAGCCCTGTCGTAGAGACAACGGGCAGGTACAGAAACGCGGCGAAGATTGCTGCGACCGCGAAGATCGGCGCAGCCGTGAACATGAAACCTTCCGCCTTCCCAGGCAAAACGTCCTCCTTTGATGCCAGCTTCACCAGGTCAGCGAACGGCTGGAAGAACGGCGGGCCCACGCGACGCTGGATGCGCGCATACAGCTTCCTATCCATATATTCGGTGAACAGGCTGAACATGAATAAAAACACGACACCAGGGAAAACGAGCAGGTAGACGAGCGCAAGGAACAGGTCTATGCCTCCCACCCCCGTTCCGCGTACCATCTAATACCATACGCGCGTAACCGCTCCCAGGGGATGAGGTCGCCAGGACTGCTACTGCCTTCCTTGAGGAGGAGCACCCGGTCCATGCATCCCATGCAGGGGTCGATCGCCGCGATCACAATCGGTACATCCGCGAGGTACGAGCCTCTGAGCATCTCCGCGATCGCTGGCAGGTTCGCCATGGTCGGCGTCCTGACCTTGTATCGTTCGGGTTTCTCGGTACCGTTCGCTCGAAGATAATGGATATCCTCGCCGCGGGGCGCCTCGGTATGGCTCACCGATTCCCCGACCGGTATCTTCCTGGGTACCTTCATCGTCACCTCCCCGGGTGGGAGATGCTTCATGAGGTACCGGATGATCTTGATGCTTTCGAACACCTCAAGGACCCGGACGACGATGCGACCAAGGACGTCACACGTGTCCGTGGTGATGACATCGAACGGGATCTCCGCGTAGGAGGCGTACGGATCGTCCTTCCTGATGTCCATGGTGATGCCCGAGGCGCGTACGGTCGGTCCGACCGCCGAGTACTTGAGCGCAATCTTGGGTTTAAGGATCCCGACGTTCTCGGCACGGGCGAGAATCGTTCGTTCGTTAATCGCAACTTCCTTGTAGTACGCAGCGCGTTTCTCCAGATGGTCCATGCCTTCCAGGACTTTTTTACGCTGGTCATCACTGAGGTCTCGACGCACGCCGCCGATGGCGTTCATCGCGTAGTTCACCCGGTTCCCTGAGATAATCTCCAGGAGGTCCTGCACGACCTCCCGATCCTGCCAGGTGTACATGAACAGGGTATCAAATCCGATCTCATGACCTGCGACCCCGAGCCAAAGGAAATGACTATGGAGCCGCTCGAGCTCAAGCACCAGTGTGCGGATGTACTCGGCACGCTTCGGGATCTGGATGCCAAGCACAGCTTCGACGTTCTGCGTGAAGTTGACGACATGAGCGTATGAGCAGATCCCACAGATCCGCTCAACCAGGTACAGGTTCTGGGTGTAGGTCCGGCTCTCCATGAGCTTCTCGATGCCGCGATGGGTATAGCCGATTCGAATGTCGACATCCACGACCCGTTCTCCTTCGAGGGTGATGGTGAAGTTCTCCGGCTCCTTGAGCGCAGGATGCTGGGGTCCGATCGGGAGTTTCACACGCGCCATTAGTCCTCACCCTCCGCTGGTTTCCAGTCCTTCCGCAAGGGGTATCCGCCGACCCAGTCCTCAGGAAGTACGAGTCTGCGCAAATCAGGATGCCCGTTCGGGACGATTCCGAGGAGATCGTGAAACTCCCGCTCATACAAGACAGCTCCGGGGAATATGCTGACGATGCTATCCAGAGTAGGATCGTCCCGTGGTGTTGTTGTCCGCACGGTCACAACGATGCCGTCAACGAGGAAATGATACATGACTTCGAAGGCGTTACCCGTGTCAAGCGCGGTGATGGTTGATAGATGCTGCACCCCGAGTTCACTGGCGATGATGCTGATGGTCCTGGTGAGATCAGAGCGAGGAATGCTCACATAAACTCGTCGTGGAGTTTTGCTGATGATGTCTGGTGTTACTGTTGAGAGCACCTCGGTGATACGTTCAAGAGTCACTGTCATATTAACCGCCTCCTTTGTCGATTTTCGCGAGAAGCTTGATGATTCCGTCCGCGATGGCTTCAGGTCGCGGCGGGCAGCCTGGGATGTAGGCGTCCACAGGGATGACCTTATCGATGCCTCCCTCCACCCCATACGCCCCTTGGTAGATGCCTCCGGAGGAGCCGCATTGGCCGACGACGACTACGAACTTCGGCTCCGGTATCTGCTCGTAGACACGCAGCAACCGCTCCTTCATCTGCTTCGTGACCGGCCCGGTACAGACGAGCACGTCCGCATGCCGTGGGGAGCCCTTCAAGAGGACCCCGAACCGTTCCACATCAAGTTGCGGGATGAGCGCTGCGAGGATCTCGATGTCGCAGCCGTTGCACGACCCGCAGTTCATATGAAGGATCCAGGGCGATTTAATGCGCGCCCATTTCACGAGGCTTTTAATCATGCTGGTCACCACCTCCGACGAAGAGCGCGAACGCAGTGAGCGCCATCGAACCAATCAGGACCAAGCCGAGTAACGCCATGGAACCTGCGGGTGCCGTGGCGATGAGCAGCGCTCCGACATGAAGTACGGTGAAGAAGAACGCGATGTGGAAGAAGTTGTAGGAATGATGCAGCTTTCCGCCTTGGTAGTCCTCCCCGCAGGCGTAGCTTTGCTTTTTGTATTTCTCTTTCTTGTACTTCGGACCCCACGACCCTGTGAGGAGGTAACCGAGGTAGACGATGACGAGGATGACGAGGAACGCGACAATCGGGAAGAGGTAATCTTCAATCATGGTTAGACTCCTCCTAAAGAAAGCAGGATATTCACCGCAGGTCGGACCGCTTGTAGACCGAGCTCCGGCCAGATGCCAAGGATGATGGTGAGGGCAGCCAGGATCCCCATGGCGACGAGCAAGACCGGTGATGGGTCTTTCGCCTTTTTAACATGGCCATGCTCAGCCGAAGAATAGATGGTCTTGATGATCGGGAGGTAGTACCCCAGCGACAGGAGCGCGTTGGCAAGCGCGATCACCGCAATGAGTATCCCCCAGAGCCCTATGGTCCCATAGGTGAGGATGCTGCCACTGAACACCAGCCATTCACTCATGAACCCGCTGAGCGGTGGGATCCCGGCGAGCGATAGCAGCGAGAGCGTGAACGCGAACCCGGTGACCTTCATGGTGAGCCCGATCCCCTGCATCTCATCGAGATACCGGGTACCGAGCTCATGGATGAACACCCCAGCGCAGAGAAAGGCAAGGCCTTTCATGAACGCATGCGTCATGATATGGAACAAGCCTCCTTCGTACCCCGTGGGAATCTTATACGCCAGGCCCACGCCGACGCCCAGGATGATGTACCCCATCTGTGCGATACTGGAGTAAGCAAGGATCCGTTTCAGGTCCTGGCCTTTATGGGTGAGCTGGGCGTACGCCATGATGTTGCCCACAGTCATGGTGAGAAGCGCCATGATGATGAGGAGTTCACCGACAGCAAGCCCTGCGCCGCTAAACACGAGCACGCTGCGAAGCAGTGTGAAGAACCCCGCACCGATCACGATACCGGACAGCATCGCGCTGATGCCTGAGGGAGCTGCGGAATGAGCGTCAGGAAGCCAGGTATGCAGGGGAACAATCGCCGCCTTCACCCCGAACCCGACGATGAGGAAGACAAGCGCCGCCTGCAACAGGGGTGTGCTGCTCAGTAGTCCGACCAGGGAGCCAAACGACAGGGTCCCGGTCTGGAAGTACACAAGCGAAATGCCGAAGAACGCGAGCACCGAACCAACCGCTCCCATGATGATGTATTTGACGCCAGCTTCGATCGCCATCCATTCATGCCTGCGGAAGACGACGAGCGCGTACGACGGGATCGACATGAGCTCAAAGAAGAGATACAGGACCAACAGGTCGGTTGCAAGGCCAAGTCCAACGATGCCCGCGACCATTAGGAGAAGCAGGGAGTAGTAGTACTCTTGTCCGACGTCGTCCTTCATATAGATGATCGAGTACAGGCAGACCACGGTCCCAAGGATAAGGGCGACAAGAGCGATGAACACGGCGAGCGCGTCCATGCGCAGCAACGTGTCGCCGATGGTGAAGGTCTGGGCGCCGTTTATCCAAACCTGTGGCGCAAGCCAAAGCTGGAGCATGAGCGACGCTGCGAAAAACCCTAGAGCGGTGACCGCAGCGAGATATTTTTTCTTAAACACATGCTCAGCCCTGCCCATGGCGTAGGCAAGGAACGCGCCCGTGAACAAGAGCAGCAAGGGGTAGAACGCATCTATCATCCTAGATCACCCCTCTGACGAACAACCCGAACAGCACGAGGAGGATGAACCCGAGCGCTATGCCTGCGATGTTGATGTTGAGATCACCAGTCTGGATCTTCCTGAACCTGGCCGCGATCCATTTCGAACCGAGCACGATCCATCCGTAGAAAGTGTCGAACCCGTACCCTGACTTGGCGATGCGAATGGTCGCGCTACCGATCTTGTTCGCCGCGTAGCGTTTCCTGAAATAGAACAACCCGACCCCGATGAGGAACGCGGCGATGGAGAACACGACCGCCCAGGTCTGGAAAGTCTCTCGCACGAACTGCATTAGGGAGAGGGAGCGTTCGAAGAGGTCGAAGGCGACGTAGGTGCGGGTGAGCAGCCCGATGATGGTCCAGGAGATAACCGAACCGATCATGAGTACGACCAGCGGGAACGTCATCTGCCAGGATGCCTCATGCGCAGTCGTGGTCCGGGCGCTCTGCCCGAAGAATACGAGGTTCAGCATCCGCAGAGTGTACGCTGCGGTGAGCACCGAAGTAGCGACGATAATGATCAGAGGCGCGTAGTTTCCTGATTCCACCGCGCCAGCAAGGATGAAGTCCTTGCTCCAGAAGCCGCTCAAAGGGATGAGCCCTGCGAGGGAGAGCCCCCCGAACATCATGGTGACATAGGTGAGTTTCATCTCTTTGCGCAGGCCACCCATCTGGTACATGTTGCGGGTGCCAACCGCGTGGATCACGGCTCCAGCGCCCAGGAACAGGAGCGCCTTGAAGATCGCGTGGCTGAGGAGGTGGAATGTGGAGGCTGCGAACCCTGAGAAGTTGACTAGTCCCAGTCCGAACATCATATAGCCGAGCTGGCTGATCGTGGAGTACGCAAGCACGCGTTTGAGGTCTGGTTCGACGAGCGCCATGGTCGCCGCGAGCAGCGCGGTGAGGCCGCCAATCCAGACAAGCGTCTCCGTCCATCCTGGGACGTTGTTCGCGAACAGCGGAAGGGTGCGTGCCATGAGGTAGACGCCAGCGTTTACCATGGTAGCAGCGTGGATGAGGGCGCTGATGGGTGTGGGCGCCTCCATCGCGTCGGGGAGCCAGACGTGCAGGGGAAGCTGCGCTGATTTCCCGATTGCGCCAAGGATAAAGCAGAACCCTGCGATCGCGAGGGTGCCTGTTGGGATGAGTGTGATGCTGTGGGCAAGGTATTGGATGCTGAGCGCCTGCATGAAGCTGACCTTGAGTGCGGTCATGGCGCCGGAGGCGAGCACGAAGATGCCGATGAGGAACGCGATGTCCCCGACCCTGGTCACCACGAGCGCTTTGATGCCTGCTTTCGATGCTTTGGGGTCGGTCGTGTAGAACCCGATGAGGGCGTATGAGCAGAACCCGACCGCTTCCCAGAAGAAGTACAGGATCAGGAGGTTGTCGACGAAGACGAGCCCGATCATGGAACCGATGAAGAGCAGTACGAGGCCGTAGTAGCGGGAGAGGCCGATGTCTTTCTCCATGTACTTCACTGAATACAGGAGGACGAGTGCACCGATGCCGCCCGCGATGATTGCCATGAGGATGGACAAGGGATCGATGTACACGGAGAACGACAGCCCGACGGAGGGCATCCAGTCGAAGGAATAGGACAAGCCTGTTTTCTGTCCGAACCAGACCTCAGGGAGGATGAGAAGTACGAGACCTGCTGTGAGAAACCCGATGATGACTGCAAAGTACGCACGTACCTTAGCGCCTGCCTTGGCGACCACGGGGACGAGCGCGGTGCCAAGGAATGGGACTGCGAGGGCGAGCCAGACGAGGAGTTCGTTGTCTAACAGCATCCTGTTTTACCCCCAGAGGCGTTTCAACGCGTCGAAATCGAGGCTGCCGGTGTGCCGGTACACGTTCACGGCCATGGAGAGGAGCACGGCTGCGACAATCGCATCCACGATGATGACGAGGACGACCGCGACCTGGGCGGTGGTGCCTCCTGCGACAAGGAAACTCAGAGAGCCTCCTTTGACCATGATGCTGATGCCGATCGCGCTTTTGATGATGTTCTTCTTCGTCATGATGCAGTAAATGCCAAGGAAAAGGATCGCGATCGCGAACCCGAGGTACAGCTCTATTCCCATCGCCAGCCACCTCCAAGCAGGACCAGGATGCCTGCGCCACCAGCGAAGATGATGAAGGCGATGATGACGATCGTCATCCCCCAGGTGCCCCAGAGCGCCTGGCTGAAGGGCTGGGTCGAGGTCGCCGCTGGTGCGACGCTCGGGATGGAGTGGTAGAACAGGAGGAGGAGACCGAGGAACAGGAAGGCGGACATACCATAGGTGATCACCGGTTTTGTGTTCATGATGTCGTCTCCTTCTCGATCATCCCTATCGAGGAGAGCAGCAGGATGGTGATGAGGCCAGCGGCGACGCTGAGTTCGAACACCGCCGCGTAGGGTGCATTGAGGACGTAAAAGAGGGCTGCGAGCAGTGCGCTGCTGATGCCTAGGGCGATGGTTGCCTTCACCAGCTCCTCAAGCTCGATCGCCATGATGATGAACAGTACGGTCGCAATAATGAGTATCATGCCTACAAGATTCATATCTAGAGACATTACCATAACTCCCTTGTGTTATGCCGGACTTGCTGGGGTACATCCTTTGGTATTACATAAA
>DATKKD010000154.1:0-1159 GCA_035543435.1 Thermoplasmatota archaeon | reverse complement strand
GTCCTTCCGAAGTAGTTATCGGTGAGCTTGATCGTGATGTTCGGTACTGGGGTGTCATTTCCTGGTTCATAGGTCCTATTGTTATTGGTGTCGCGGTACACATATCCCTGCAGGGTCGAGAAGTTGACGCTGATGTTGAACTGTCGGGTGTAGTTCGATCCGGGCATCCGCATCGCCTCGTCGTCAGTGATGGGCGCGTACAGCGGGTTGGTCGTGCTGTTGAAGTGAATATTCTTGAGGAGTACTTCGTTTGCGTAGGAGCATATCAAGGTCATGTTTCCACCGGGGACGAGGAGCCTGAATGTCCCGTTGACGTCAGTGAAATTCGCGTCGTGAGAGATGCCATATTGGTCGACGATCACCGCGTAGACGTACTGGAGGGGTTCGCCGCCTATCTTGATCGTGCCGTTGAAGAACGCGTCCTCGTAGTATTTCGAGATGATGACTGCACTTTTCTGCGAACTGTAGTAGGGGTAGGGTGAGACGTAGGCCGGGGCGAAATGCTTCAGGTTATAACAGGGCACCTGTTGTTGAGGAGTTTGGTAATTGCCTTGGGCGTCCTGTTGGGCGGGGTATCCGATGTAGGCCTTGTAGAACATGGTTTTGAAATAATCAGCCTTAAGGACGGTGTCGTAACCTGTAACGGCGATACGGGCGCGTGTCGCAGGCTCCATCGAGTTGAGTTCGTCTGCCGTCCAGGTGCCGTTCGCGCCATGGGTACCATCGGTGTTGACGCTGTAGCCCGAATATTTGATCTGGATATAATCATCCTCAGGGTTGTGGAACTTCTTCCCCGGGGTCCGCAGTGCGGTGAGCACGTTGCTGGAGTCAGCGAGAAACGCGAAGATGTTGAAGATTTGCTCATCGTAGCCTTCAACGCCGTAGTACCTGATGCTGTAGCCGGTTTCCTTTTGTATGTCATGGTACAGCCAGGTGATCTGCTCATCAGTGAGACTCGCGTTCAGAAGGCGTGTAATATCATGGTAGTATGCGTTGGCGGGATACTGCGTTCCGACTCTCAGTATACTACTCAAGCTGGAATCGTACTGCTGTCCGATAGGTGCATTGTAAGAGGGAGAGGTCGTTGGATTCTCCATCCACTGGATTACCTTGGTCGAGTTATTCGTCCCGAGTTGATGTTGCAGAACCGCGACAACAT
>DATKKD010000153.1:0-5687 GCA_035543435.1 Thermoplasmatota archaeon | reverse complement strand
AATGTTCTTATTATTGCGGAAGACCCGATTTTTTCCATTCCGAAACAACCATTGGAAATGTTCGGATGGTACACAGTTCATATCGGCGCAAGTGACATCGCGGTCATGGGGGTTAAACCACGATATATGACCTATAGTCTGCTTATGCCTCCGGAAACAAGTAATAAGGACTTTCGGACGATTATAGATTCAATCCACGATGCAGCATTGGAGTTGGATGTCTCAATCGTTGGTGGTCATACCGGGTACTATCCTGGGTTTGCAACGCCAACGATAGGTGGAGTAACGGTGTTTAGTATCGCCAAGAAAAACGAATATGTTACTCCAGGTGGTGCGCAACCTGGCGATGATGTGATATTGACCAAAGGACCGGCGATTGAAACGGTTGGTATTCTTGCGGTGCTTCGTGAAAAAGAACTACAGAAGAAATATCCTCAGAAGTTGATCGATAAAGGAAAAGCATTGTGTAAACAGATGACGGTCATAAAAGATGCGTTAACGGCGATGGAAACTGGTGGCGTGACTGCGATGCACGATGCAACTGAGGGGGGTGTGATTGGCGGTCTGTTTGAGATTGCGAATGCAAGTAATGTTGGTATGGAAATTGATGAATCGTTATTTATTCTGCCTGAGGAAGTATCTATGGTGTGCAATGATTTCCATATCGATCCAATTGCTGCGATTGCAGAAGGTTCTCTGTTGATTACCGCACAGTCAACCTACTCTGATAAAATAATTAAAAACTTGAAGAAACAACGGATTAATGCATCAATTATTGGAACAGTGACCGCTGATTATAAAACAAGAGTGTTGAAACGAAGAAATGGACAAACCGTGCCATTAGTCATTCCAGAGCAAGATCCATTCTGGCCTGTGTTTTTTGAAGGTATGTAAAACAAATAACGTGAGATTAAAAATCAAGGGATTTATACCTGTGGATGCTAAATCCCGACTGGAGTCTTATAACTATTAGAATCAAACGTAGGGGTGAGATTTGAACTCCAGGTTGAAATCCCTTCCCCTGCACTTTTTTATTTATCAACACGATTATTAAGAGAGTTCTTGATATATATTCATGGCATTCAAAGAGTTATTAAAACCAGATTGGCGACGAATTATTCTCTTTGCATGTACAATGGGTGGTTTGAACTATATCTGGATTTCATCCGTCCAGATTCTCGATGGCCGAGCATTATTCGGCCTTCCATTTGGCTTCTATCCAAAAGGAAGCTTCATGATTTGGCCAAACCATCCCGCCCCTCCAACAGTAAATTTTTCCTGGGGCTTTTTCCTTGTCGACATTCTCTTTTGGTATTTGCTTGCCTGCTCGATTTTTTACTTTATTGATTACCTTAAAAGGCATTGGACGCAAACAGAGTACCGGTAATTTGGTATTCAAAATCCCTTCCCCTGCACTATTAACTGTGAGGAGTTTCTTGTTACATTCATATTCTATATGCCCCTGAATTAGTGAGAAACCTTTTGTGGTCGACTTCCAATACATGGTACGATGTCGATATGCCTCATGACTCACAAATTGAAAAATTGACCACCGCTGTGTTTGGGTTCGCACTTGCTGTTGGTGCGTTATCTCTTACAAAAGCAAATCCTGAGTCGATCGCTGATATTGTTGGAGGACTTGTGTTTTTTACTCTCAGTTTCATCATACTCGTGGTCATCTGGTGGGGAACGAGTGAGATTATGTCGAAAATCGATCAGAGCAAACCGAGGACTATCTTCCTCAACATTCTGTTGTTGTTTTTCGTCGCAATCGAGCCGTACCTCCTGAATCTTCTCAACGCCAATCCGTCACTGTTTCCCTTGTCTTCTACGCTGTACGGGATCGACATGGCGTTTCTAATGGGAGTGTCAGGGCTCTTATGTCAAATTCTAATCAACGAGAATAAAACAACGCTCACACCACATGAACTCAAACACTTCATAAGAAAAAGAAATAACCAGGTCGTAGCGGCGT
The DNA here is from genome assembly GCA_035543435.1 of Thermoplasmatota archaeon. Taxonomy (GTDB): domain Archaea; phylum Thermoplasmatota; class E2; order DHVEG-1; family DHVEG-1; genus SM1-50. The sequence goes on along the minus strand of DATKKD010000153.1, from coordinate 3,712 downwards.
GCCTCTTCTTCATTTCACTCGCTCCTCAGTTTCTTGAATGGACGCTTTCTGGGGTAATTGCTCGAACACTCATCTGGTTTGCCACACTAGCGTTCTCCCTAATTGTCACAACACGAAGAAGAAACAAGTAAGATCCCAATACATCCTACATCTTTTGTTCTATAATTGAAACGTATTCAGTCTAAATCATTTCTCCTCTTGACCTACCGTCATGATTGCTTGATCTTTCCGATCGACAATATATAAAACGAGGTTTTAACCATATTTCATGGTCATGTAATGACTATACTCTATTTTCTAGATTCAGCATCTCGAACATGAAAAACCATCCATAAACCATGTTTATATACAAGGACATCATGTAGAATACTAGGGGATTAATAATGAAGTACCGTCTATTACCACTCAGAAACATAAGAAAGCAGTTGTTAATCGTCTTGATTACGTGTTTAATGGCTTTTTCCACATTAGCACAAGCAGCTCAAAGTCCCTCAGAAAATGAGGTGCAGATATCATACTCGTTCCATAGCCCAACGATTGAGACCGTCAACATCGCAGGAACGACGTACACCCGTGTGACGTTACCTGACTGCTATCCCGCAGGGAGCGCCGGTGAGCCGAAACTACCGTCCAAAGGCGCGTTCATCCTCCTACCACCAAAATCACAGATGAGCGGCATCGAAGTGACGCCTGGAGAAAAAATTATTCTGGGAACAGGATTCAAGGTCGAACCGACGAGTCAAGCGATCCCGCTCTCACAGACAAAGAACATCCCGGTACCAACCCCCAATCCAACGATTTATCATACGAACGCAGCGTACCCAGGCACTCTGTTCTCTGTGGTCGGTGTACAGTCGTTCCGAGGGTATCAGATCCTCGTGCTGCTGCTCCATCCCGTGCAGTACAATCCAGTGACAGGCGAACTCTCCTATTATCAAGAGTTCACCATCACGGTAACGACACAGTCCACGAATACACAATCAAGCCTCTATCGAGGCTCCCCAGAGGACCAAAGCGAGGCAGCCCAAAAGGTGGATAACCCTGCGATGGTCAACCGTTATCAGCAAGAATGCATCCCGCAGCCAGCGTCCCGCGATCACTATGACCTGCTTATCCTCACCACCGATGCCTTGGAGAGCGGGTTCGAGCCATTGAAGGAGGCGCACGATGCCACCGGCACCGCCACCGTCATCAAAACACTCACCGACGTCGGTGCCAGTGACCTTGACAGCATCCGTGATTACATCCGAGACGCCTATACGAACTGGGGGATCGGCTACGTCCTGATCGGGGGCGATGACGGGGTGTTCCCCACCCCGATGCTCTGGGTGTCAGGGATGGACGAAAACACCACCTACTATGAGGACACTCTACCCTCGGACCTCTTCTACGCGTGTCTCGACGGGCCATACAATTATGATGGCGACAGCAAATGGGGCGAACCTCATGACGGTGAAGGCGGCGGCGACGTGGACCTCGTCGCAGAGGTGTACGTCGGCAGAGCCTGCGTCGACAGCATGGCTGATGTCAATAGTTTTGTCACCAAGACCGTGGCCTACATCAACAGGAACATCCAGGACGAATATTTGACGAAGGTATGCCTCGCAGCCGAATACCTTGGGGACTACGGTATCGCCAGCTACGGGAGTTCCTATATGAATCAACTGATCAACGGCTCAAGCGACGATGGGTACACCACGGTCGGGATACCGGTCAGCAACTACTCCATAAGCACCTTGTACGACTCCCCGAGCTATAGTTGGCCTACTTCGGCAATCATCTCGGTGATCAACAGCGGCGTCCACATCATCAATCACCTTGGTCACGCGTCCTATGACTATAACATGAAAATGTATGACAGCGACGTCGAAGGACTCACCAACCCTTCGAACCGGACCTGCTTCATCTATTCGCAGGGCTGCGACTCGGGCGGGTTCGATGACAGCGGCTGCATCGCGAAGTATTTCACGGCCAAATCAGCTCATGCCGCATTCGCAGGCATCTGGAACGCACGCTATGGGTTCTTCTGGTCGTACAGCACCGATGGAGACTCACAGCGCCTCAATCGCCAGTATTGGGACGCGGTCTTCGGCGAACAGATCCCCGAGATCGGGAGAGCGAACCATGATTCCAAAGAGGATAATCTCCCCATCCTTAATCGATCCTGTATCCGATGGTGTATTTATGAAACCAATTTGTTTGGTGACCCCGCGCTCAAAATCACTGAAGAAAAGACGAACCCTCCTTCGCAGCCGTCCAAACCCGTGGGAAAGACCCTCGGGACCTGGAACGTGCAATATACCTATACAAGTACCGCCACCGATCCCGATGGCGACCAAATCTACTACCTGTTCGACTGGAACGACGGGAGCAACAGTGGATGGCTGGGGCCCTATAACTCTGGACAAATGGGAACCGCATCCCATATTTGGACGAAACTTGGAAACTACAGCGTCAGGGTACAAGCCCATGATTCCTGGGGAGCGCAGAGCCCCTTCTCCGACCCCTTACGAGTCGTGATCACGGACAATACACCACCGAATACACCGACGATTTCTGGCCCCACGCAAATCAAGCTGTTCACCTCGTATAACTTCACGCTCAATGGAACCGATGATTTCAACCAGGATCTCACGTATGACATCGACTGGGGCGACGGGAACGGCGCCGCAGGGATCGGGCCGTATCACTCCGGTGAAGCAGTTGTCCTAGAGCACACCTGGAGAATCAAGGGGACCTTCTCTGTCAGGGCACGGACCACCGATACCTTTGGTGCACACAGCGACTGGACGTATCTTCAGGTGGTGGCACCGAACGACTATCAGTTACGCCTTCCCGCACTAATCCAACATCTCTTCCAGCAACTCTTTGAGAGATTCCCGCACCTGTTCCCCGTCCTTCGGCTCCTCATGAAGAACTAACACTCCTCCTTTCTTTTTTTGTTACGTCTCACATGAATCATGAAAAAGGAAAATACTTTTGTTATGGTCGTCATGGAAGGAAATGGAAAACAAAGGTTAAATTCTATATTATGTTGCAATTTCCCTGGGGCCAAAAAAATGAAGAACGAGATAGAACAAAAAAACATGGATACCTTAGTAGCACAGGCACGTCGGTTGGTTGATCTGGCAGAGTATCAGGATGATTCTGTGGTGAGCCGGATGGTTCTGAATAAAGAGTCTGGGTCTGTGACACTGTTTGCTTTTGATGAAGGCCAGAGCCTGAGCGAGCATACAGCGCCTTTTGATGCCTTGGTGCAAATTCTTGAGGGGGAAGCTGTGATCACCATCTCCGGAAAAAATTTTCATATAACGAACGGCGAGGTGATTATCATGCCAGCAAATAAACCACATGCAGTAAAAGCAGTAAAGAAATTTAAAATGATGTTAACGATGATCAAGTCATAATCTAACGTTTTGATGAATACTATTTGTTACGCTGCTGCTATTTTGGTGTTCAAAATCAATTTGAATTTTTAAATACTATAACTATTTCAGTGTCCCAAATGCACGTTTCCAGTCTTTTGCATATTTCAAAAATTCTGTATATCCATTTTTTCTTATGAACTCTATGGATTGTTGATATTTCTTATATTTGTAGCCATTCTTACGATGAAAATCAAGCATAATCTCATACGTTTTGTAATCAGAACAGTCTGCGCAGGTTTCAAGGTTTTTTTTCTTAAAACAGCATACCTTCATTTTGCATTTTG
>DATKKD010000152.1:0-1311 GCA_035543435.1 Thermoplasmatota archaeon | reverse complement strand
CCGTTATTGGTGTTCGCCTTCCCTCGTAGTTGAGGAAGGTTCTGTAGGAATCCTCCCCCGAGGTGTGTCACGGTACTCATGCTGCTACCCAAGAACTTAATGGACAGATAGGCAAGTGTACGAGGCGGTCCTAGTTTAATGATTACGGTGGGTGAGATAGCGAAACGGACGACGACTCTTTTCATTCGAATGACGCCATGGACATTCTTCAGCAGGCTCACGGTATGGAAGTGCATGCGAAGCGCAAAGAAGGTATATCCCCGAAGCCCTGTCTGATGGAGATTCAGCACCAGACCTTTCATCGTGGTGTGGGGGATCAATACCGAGACCACTGCGGCTCCGACGAGGAGCCATGGGAGGAGATGCAGCCTCCATTTGATGATGGTAATCTGCGCAGACCCGTTCTTCCCGGTATTATCATAAGCAACCACGGTAATCGTATGGCGAAGGCCATTGACGGTTGTCGTGTCCCATGAGTACGAGTACGGCTCGGCGGTGAACGTCTTCACGGCCACCCCGTCGATAGAAAAGGTGACATTCTTAATCCCAGCGGGGCTGGTCGCATTCGCAGTGATAGTGAGGACGCCATAAACGATCGTGACAGCAATGAATTTATGGCCGACGTCATTAATATACAACATATGAGGTAGCGGTTTTGTGATCGTGACGTTCACCAAGGAGGCAACGGTTGTAAAGGTCCAAAGATCCCCAGTGGTGGATTCGCTATGATTATCCCAAGCGATGATTCTCCAATAATACAGTGTGCTTGCAAGTAACAGTCCGGGGTCGTGCGTGGTCGTGGTGATATTGGAGTCGACCTTCGGTGGGTTTGGATTCGTCCCGAAATACACGTCATAGCACACTTTATCGTTGTCAGGGTCTCCTCCCGTCCACGTCAGTTTGGGGTTCACCGGGACATTCACCGCGTTATCTGCGGGGGACGGATTGCTTGGTTTGTCAGGTGGTTGATTGCTCCTTGTAGTAAACGACCATTGTGGTCCCACAGTCGATTGGTCATAGTTATCCCATGCGATGATTCTCCAGTAGTACGTGGTGGAAAAGTTCAAGGTCCCGGGGTCGTAGATGCTTGTGGAGATGTTGGTGGCGACTTGGGGTGGTATCGGGTTAGTCCCGAAGAACACGTCGTAGGTGACGGTGTCGTTGTCAGGATCACCTCCGGTCCAGCTCAGTTGTGCAGTGAGTGAGACGTTGATCGATCCATTCTTTGGGAATGGGATGCTTGGTTGGTATGGCGGTAGGTTGCCCCTCGTGGTGAACATCCAAAGATCACCTGTTGCTGATTGGCTGTTG
>DATKKD010000151.1:0-3759 GCA_035543435.1 Thermoplasmatota archaeon | reverse complement strand
GGTGGATTCATTGTCACTGGCGGGAAACCAGATGGTGCGCTGTTGATAAAAACCGACAGCATCGGTTGGGTCGACTGGAATGCGACATACCATGGATCTGAACCATGGGTCGGGTACACCGTTCATCAGACAGCTGATGGGGGGTACATCATTATAGGCAGTACTGTCACCGTTCATGGGAATTACAATAACAGTCTGCTCATCAAAACCGATAGAAAAGGAAACGAAGAGTGGCATCGTGTTATCGGTGGAGTCTATTCCGATCGTGCACTCTCAGGACAACAGACGAACGACAGTGGTTTTGTCATGACCGGTCTTACTGAGCTGAATGGGACGGATGATTCCATCTGGCTGGTCAAAACAAATAGTACAGGGATAGAGCAATGGAATCGGACCTACGGCCAAGGTTTAGGTAGTTCTGTCCAGCAGACAACTGATCATGGGTATATCATTACCGGTTATTCTTTTGGATTCATGACTACCTCGGATATTATTTTGGTGAAAACAGATTTCTATGGAAACCTAGAGTGGAAGAAAGCCTATGGCACCCCGTATGATGATTATGGATATGCTGTTCAACAGACAACTGATGGTGGTTATGTCGTGTTTGGAAGCTCCTACGAAGGCGAGCTGCCAGGAGCAAAGTCTTTCGCGTTCCTCCTCAAAACGGATAACCAGGGTAACGAGCTGTGGAATGTATCGTACGGTAACAGCGCCGGTATGGACACCCATGGTGCCTCAATCAGGCAGACGTCCGATCAAGGGTTCATCATGACTGGATACAGGTTCTCCAACTCCACTCCTGGTTGGTACAACCTGTGGCTTGTTCGCACCGATCTCCAGGGAAGAACCCTGTGGGAGCGAACGTTTGATCGAGAGGGTTTTTCTGACCCATTCGATGAAGGAACCTCGGTCCAGCAGACGAGCGATGGTGGGTACATCGTCGTCGGTACTAGTCATGACTCTAGCATCTGGTTGATTAAAATCGCGCCGGAATCACCCCTGAGGTTGACGTTCGTCATTGGGAAGATCTCAGGGCTTACCGTGTTGGAGAAATATAGTATTATGAATGCGTATCGCACGTTCGTGGTTCCGTTCTTTCCCCTGAAATTCGATTATCTTTCTCCGGGGGCCGAAATCATCGTTGCCAAGAGGCATGTTGGAATTCTTACGAACACAACGATAGCAGGATTTTTTAAGGCCCATATCTGAAGAAGGGATAGCCACCATTTTTTCTGTCCTGTACTAAAGGAAAAATATTTAAATGATAAATGTATACATGTGCCACGCTAACTCGTAACATATAGCGAGAGGAGGTTAGGCATGAACACGAGAAAAAAACATCTCGACACGACGCTCCACCACATGGGGCACACGCTAGGACTCGATGACACCGAAATCGCAAACGCGAAGCGAACCGCCCTAAGCATGCTAGGTATCGCTGTCGCAGCGGCAGTCGTCATCGTCATCGGAAAAATAGCAACGTCACAACTCGACGCAGTAGGCCAATACTACACAGGGGTATGCATCAAGGATTTCGGTCTGCTGAGCAGATTTTTCTAAAAACCAGCAAAGGTACACTGCTCAAGTTGTACCCCCTTGAGCAGTGTTCCTTACCAACAGAGACAATTGAGGAGGCTAAGAATGAAACAAAGGTATGTCCCACTGAGTGTCGCCTGGGAACTCACACTCACCTGCAACATGAAATGCATGCACTGCGGATCATCCGCTGGAGACACAAGAGCCCATGAGCTAAACACTCAAGAGGCTCGCGATCTTTGTCCTCAACTCGCTGACCTCCACGCGAAATACATCAACCTCACTGGTGGGGAAGCTATCCTTCGGACCGACTGGTACGAGATCAGCAAGGAAATCAAAGACTACGGAATGGAGGTCAGTATCCTTTCCAATGGTCTTATCCTCAATGACACCATCATCTCTAAACTTCGCTCCGTAGGGGTCTATGCGATCGCTCTAAGCCTCGATGGTGGAACACCAGAAACGCATGATTCCATCAGAGGTGTGCCAGGGTCGTTCGAAAAATGCCTCTCGAGCCTGGAGAAGCTGCAACGAGAGGACCTCCCAGCGACCGTGATCACCACCGTCCACAAAAGGAATCTCAGCGAACTGCCAAAAATCCGCGATCTTATTTACGGGAAGACAAAAGCCTGGCAGATCCAAATCGCGGTTCCCATAGGGAGATTCCCCGTTGAATGCATCCTCTCTAAGGAAGAATTTTACACCGTCGCCCTGTTCATCGCGTCAATGCGGAAGCGGTACTCGGTGAGCGAGCTTGCCGTGATGGGTGCCCACAGCATCGGATACCATTCCCAGGTCTTGCGAAACACCATGGTCTCACCAGTGTGGAACGGATGCCAAGCAGGAATAAACGTTCTGGGGATACAAAGCGACGGGAGCATCAAAGGATGTCTCTCCCTTCCCGATTCCTACAGAGAAGGAAACATCCGGCACCGTCAATTGAGAGACATTTGGGAAGATCCCGATTTGTTCCGCTATAACCGGAGGTGCGACAAAGCAGATCTGAGAAATCAATGCGCAACCTGCCGGTTCGGACCAACCTGCAAGGGCGGATGCACAACCGTCTCAGCATCACTCACGGGTGTGCCGCATAACGATCCCTATTGTTTGTATTTCTTGGAAAATAAAATACTTGGTGAATGAAGGGTTTTTTTAGGAAAGACAACACAAGAACCAAAGAAACTCGTTTAAACCACCCAAGCATAATCTTATTCATAATTACCGAAAGAGACAGCCTCGTATGTATCATCCCATTGAACTAACAAAGAAAATCGAAGAAACCGTTGTCCATGGCACTTCGAAAAAATATTACCGGTTCAGACCTACAGGTTTTTATGGCGGGATCGCAACCGCTGACACGGTCGGCTGCAACCTCAGATGCAAGTTCTGCTGGTCAGCCGCCAGCGTCTGGGACGCACTGCACACAGGTGAGTTCTATTCATCGGAAGACGTCGCAGCCAAGCTTCATCGGATCGCTGAAAATAAGGGTTATAGTCAGATCCGGATCTCAGGAGGCGAGCCCACCGTGGGGAAACAGCATCTCATCGCTCTTCTCAACGCCATCAACAAACGATGCACCTTCATCCTCGAAACGAATGGGATCCTCTTAGGATATGACCGTCACTACGTCGAAGAACTCTCCGTGTTCGACAACCTCCACGTTCGTGTGTGCCTCAAAGGTACTGACGCAGAAGAGTTCACCCTTTTCACGGGGGCGAATCAAGGGTTCGACCATCAGATCAACGCATTATGCCACTTGCGGGATGCCCGGGTGAGCTTCAACATCGCACTTGTGTCAGTCCATCCTGAGAAAAAGAAGAGCCTGTTCCAAAAGCTTCAAGCGATGAACCTGGGGCAGGTGATGGTGGAAGAGGAGGAAATCACCCTCTATCCTATGGTGAAAGCACGGTTGCAGAAGGAACACTTGCTTCACTACTTTCAATAAATCAATTGACGAAGAAACGTTCTTTCCACGTTACACACGACTTGCGTTACGTTGTGTCCGTCAATCTGTTTCCTTTCATGAATAAATCTTCGGGTTAACCATTCTGCAGCGAGTTTATGAGGGACGAGAACCGGCCGTTATTGGTGTTCGCCTTCCCTCGTAGTTGAGGAAGGTTCTGTAGGAATCCTCCCCCGAGGTGTGTCACGGTACTCATGCTGCTACCCAAGAACTTAATGGACAGATAGGCAAGTGTACGAGGCGGTCCTAGTTTAATG
>DATKKD010000150.1:0-1131 GCA_035543435.1 Thermoplasmatota archaeon | reverse complement strand
CTGCTGGGCTTGGTGCTCTCGTCCGGCACCCACGGGGAAATTCCATTCGGAGCGGCCGAAGTCACTTTCGTCGTGACCTGATTTGACGTCGGTGCAGCTGCCTTGGAAAGGCGGCCCGGGGTTCTTTCCGTTGCAAAGGGTTGGCGGGGCAGGAGCGAGGTTAACCACGTCGTCTATGACCCTGGAAAAGTGACCGTGGAACACATGGAAGGATGGCTTCGGAAGGTGGGCACCTATGTCAGGACGGTGCCAGAGCCAGCTCCCGTGAGCCCAGAATGATAGTCTTGTAAGAGCCAAGTCCATAGTGACGGTGCTGTCAAATGGCCATTAGCTTGTTAACCAGAGGGAAATACGTTAATTGCTAAGGAGAATGATGATGAAAAAGTATCTCGGGTACCTAACCTGTCTTTTCTTCTTAATTGGATGCCAGCGTGGTGCTGCTGAGCAACCGGAGGTCAAAAACAAGGCGATGGAGACGAAAGGGATGACTGAAACAGCTACTTTTGCCGGCGGCTGCTTCTGGTGTGTACAGGCCGATTTTGAAAAAGCGCCGGGTGTCGTCAGGGTCGTGTCGGGTTACACGGGTGGATCTGAGGATAACCCAACGTATGCGTCATACGCGAAGGGTGGTCATGTTGAGGCCGTTCAGGTTTTCTATGATCCATCAAAAATCACCTACGAGCAGCTGCTCGATTACTTCTGGAAACACATCGATCCCACGGATGCAGGAGGACAGTTCGTTGACAGGGGACCTCAATACCGAAGCGTCATTTTCTATCACGACGAAGAGCAGAGGCGGCTTGCGGAGAAGTCGAAGGAGGACCTGGCGAAATCCGGACGGTTTGCCAAACCGATCGTGACGGAACTTGTCAAGTTCGACAAGTTCTTTTATGCTGAGGAGTACCATCAAGACTACTACAAGAAGAATCCCTTGCGCTATAAGTATTACCGCCACGGATCCGGTCGCGACCAGTTTTTGGAGAAAGTATGGGGAAGCAGTCGTAGCGAGGTAAGACCCGCTACGGCTAATCCGTACAAAAAACCTGATGACCTGACGTTAAGGAACAAGCTGACCCCCATTCAATACAAAGTAACTCAAAAGAACGGCACGGAGCCGGCCTTCAACAACGA